>DATDTH010000394.1:0-2606 GCA_035290985.1 Pseudomonas sp.
CCACCGCCTCGTTCTGGCCAATGACGCGCTGGTGCAGCAGGCTCTCCATCTTCAACAGCTTGTCGCGCTCGCCCTCGAGCATCTTCGACACCGGGATGCCGGTCCACTTGGACACCACCTCGGCGATCTCCTCCTCGGTGACCTTGTTGCGCAGCAACTGGTTCTCGGTCTTGCCGTGCTGGTCGACCATCTGCAGGCTGCGCTCCAGATCCGGGATCACCCCATATTGCAGCTCGGCCATGCGGCTCAGGTCGCCCTTGCGCCGGGCCGCCTCCAGCTCCTGCTTGGCCTGCTCGATCTGCTGCTGCAGTTGCGCAGAGCCCTGGACCTCGGCTTTTTCCGCCTTCCAGATCTCTTCCAGATCGGCATATTCCTGCTCCAGGCGGGCGATTTCTTCCTTCAGCCGCTCCAGGCGCTTGATCGCGGCCTCATCCTCTTCCTTCTTCAGGGCCTGGGCCTCGACCTTCAGCTGGATCAGCCGGCGCTCCAGGCGATCGAGCACCTCCGGCTTGGAGTCGATTTCCATGCGGATGCGGCTGGCGGCCTCGTCTATCAGGTCGATGGCCTTGTCCGGCAGCTGGCGGTCGGTGATATAGCGGTGGCTCAACTTGGCCGCAGCTATGATCGCGCCATCAGTGATTGCCACCTTGTGGTGCACCTCGTAGCGCTCCTTGAGGCCACGCAGGATGGCGATGGTGTCCTCTTCGGACGGCTCGTCCACCAGCACCTTCTGGAAGCGCCGTTCCAGGGCCGCGTCCTTCTCGATGTACTGGCGGTATTCGTTGAGGGTGGTCGCGCCGACGCAATGCAGCTCACCGCGAGCCAGGGCCGGCTTGAGCATATTGCCGGCATCCATCGCGCCCTCGGCCTTACCGGCGCCGACCATGGTGTGCAGCTCGTCGATAAACAGGATGATCCGCCCTTCCTGCTTGCCCAGTTCGTTAAGCAGGGACTTGAGGCGTTCCTCGAACTCGCCGCGGAACTTGGCCCCGGCGATCAGCGCGCCCATGTCCAGGGAAAGCAGGCGTTTGTCCCTCAGGCCATCCGGCACCTCGCCGTTGACGATGCGCTGGGCCAGGCCCTCGGCGATGGCGGTCTTGCCGACGCCGGGCTCGCCGATCAACACCGGGTTGTTCTTGGTGCGCCGCTGCAGCACCTGGATGGTCCGGCGAATCTCGTCGTCGCGACCGATCACCGGGTCCAGCTTGCCTTCCTCGGCGCGCTTGGTCAGGTCGATGCAGTATTTATCCAGGGCCTGGCGCGACTCCTCGGCATTCGGGTCGTTCACCGCCTGGCCGCCGCGCAGGTTGGCCACGGCATTCTCCAGGGCCTTCTTGCTCACACCCTGGGCCAGCAGCAGCTTGCCGAGCTTGCTGTTCTCGTCCATGGCCGCCAGCAGGACCAGCTCGCTGGAAATGAACTGGTCGCCGCGCTGCTGCGCCAGGCGGTCGGCCTGGTTGAGCAGGCGCGCCAGATCCTGGGAGATATTCACATCGCCTGTGGGGTTCTGGATCTTCGGCAGGCGATCGAGTTCCTGGGCCAGGGCCTGGCGCAGGCCCGTGACATCGAAGCCGACCTGCATCAGCAGCGGCTTGATCGAACCGCCCTGCTGCTCGAGCAAGGCGTGCAGCAGGTGAACCGGCTCGATGCCGGAGTGATCGTGGCCGACGGCCAGGGATTGGGCATCGGACAGGGCAAGCTGCAATTTGCTGGTGAAACGTTCAATGCGCATGGGTCATCCTTCCTTTAGAAGAGCAGGCCGGTGCGATGGACACACCTCTGACAAAAACCTGCCGAGTTGTCAGTCTAGATGAGGTCGATTGTCGGGGATTCAAGCCGGCCGGCATTGATCCGGATCAGTTCGACCGCAGCGATTCCTTGATTGATGGCGGCCCTGTCAGCCGAGCCAGATCAGCGAGGCGAAACGTCCGGTCCGGGCGGCACGGCGATAGGAATAGAAGCGCGGATCCGTCACCGTGCAGCCGCCACCGCCATGCACGGCGGTCACACCCCGGGCCGCCAGGCGTATCCGCGCCAGGGCATAGATATCCGCCAGCAGGTGCCCCGGCCGGGCACTGGGCCGAAATGCGCCCGCCGCTTCGGCGTGCTGACGGACAAAGGCCTCGCGCACCTCAGGCCCGACTTCGAAGACCGCCGGGCCTATTGCCGGCCCCAGCCAGACCAGCACCTGGTCCGCCGGCACGGCCAGACGCTCCAGGGTGGCCTCCAGCACCCCCTGGGCGAGGCCCCGCCAGCCGGCATGGGCCGCGGCGACCCGGGTCCCGGCACGGTCGCAGAACAATACAGGCAGGCAATCGGCGGTCATCACAGCGCAGGCGATGCCGGGGGCGGCCGTCCAGCTGGCATCGGCTTCCGGCACGACGGCCGGATCGGCCTCGGCCACCGCGATGCCATGCACCTGGCTCAACCAGGCCGGCTGGCAACCCAGGGCCGCGCTCAGGCGAGCACGGTTTTGCGCGACAGCCGCGGGATCGTCACCGACATGATCGCCCAGGTTCAGCCCCTCGAAGGCGCCCTGGCTGACTCCGCCGCCGCGGGTGGTAACGCAGGCCCGGACCCGGACCGGCGCCGGCCAGTCGGGCCTC
>DATDTH010000395.1:0-2953 GCA_035290985.1 Pseudomonas sp.
CGAGGCACGCAAGCTGTTCGACTCGCTGGCGGTGGACGACCAGGCGACCTGCGAAACCATCGCCGAGGTATACGCCGAGTGCGGCGAGCTGCTCGATCCGCACACCGCCATCGGCGTGCGTGCCGCCCGTGAATGCCGGCGCAGCCTGGCCACGCCCATGGTCATCCTGGGCACCGCACACCCGGTGAAGTTCCCCGAGGCGGTGGAGAAGGCCGGTATCGGCCAGGCTCCGGCGTTGCCGCCGCACCTGGCCGACCTGTTCGAGCGCGAAGAGCGCTGCACGGTGCTGGCCAACGACCTGAAAACGGTACAAGGCTTCGTCAGCCAGCACGGCAACCGCGGCAAGCCGCTGTAACGCCCCGCGCGCAAGCCCTGCAACCCGGTGTCGCCTTTGGCGGCCCCGGGTTTTTCTTTGGCCTCTGCAGCAACCAGTGTGTAAGCGTACGCCGAACTCACCTTGCGTGACTCAGGCAGACACCCACTGATGCGGCAGCAGTTGGCCGATCTCACTGGCCCGCTGCGTCGGCAGTCGTGTCAGCACGTCTTTGAGATAGGCATACGGATCATGTCCATTCATGCGGGCCGACTGGATCAGGCTCATGATCGCCGCCGCTCGTTTGCCGCTGCGTAGCGACCCGGCAAACAACCAGTTCGAGCGCCCAAGTGCCCATGGCCGGATCTGATTCTCGACCTGGTTGTTGTCTATGGGCACGGCTCCATCTTCCATGTAGCGCGTCAGCGCTACCCAGCGTTTGAGGCTGTAATCCAAGGCTTTTGCCGTTGCTGATCCGTTGGGCACAAGATCACGCTGGGCCAGCATCCAGTTGTGCAGTGCCCCAAGGATCGGTGAGGCCTTTTCCTGCCGTATTCGCCAGCGTTCCTCATCGCTCATGTCCCGTACTTGCCGTTCGATTTCGTACAAGCCGCCAATCGCGTGGAGTGCCTGTTCAGCCAGTTGGCTTTTGTTCGCCGCGTGAAGATCGAAGAACTTGCGGCGGGCGTGGGCCATGCAGCCAATTTCGGTGATGCCCTGCTCGAAGCTGGCCTTGTAGCCGGCGAAGTCATCGCAGACCAGTTTGCCATTCCACTGCCCCAGAAAATTGCGCGCATGTTCGCCGGCACGACTGGGGCTGAAGTCGTACACCACCGCTTTTAGATCGGCGAAGGGCGTGGTGCTGTAGGCCCAGACGTAAGCCCGATGAGTTTTCTTCTCGCCTGGGGCGAGCATTTGCACCGGGGTTTCATCGGCGTGGATCACGCGTTGGGTCAACACGGTTTCGCGCAGGGCATCGACCAGCGGCTGGAGCTGCACGCCGGTTTGTCCGACCCACTGCGCCAGTGTCGAGCGAGCGATGGCCAGGCCGGCACGGCCAAAGATTTTCTCTTGTCGGTACAGCGGCAGGTGGTCGGCGAATTTGGCTACCATCACGTGAGCCAGGAGGCCGGCGGTGGGGATGCCCTTGTCGATCACCTGAGCCGGCACGGGTGCCTGGATCAGCGTTTCGCACTGGCGACAGGCCCATTTGCCACGCACATGCTGTTCGACGGTGAACACGCCCGGCGTGTAATCCAGCTTTTCGCTGACGTCTTCGCCAATGCGTTGCAGCTGGCAGCCGCAGGCGCACTGGGTGTTCTCCGGCTCATGACGGATCACGGTGCGCGGAAATTGCGCGGGCAGCGCTGTGCGCTTGGGCTGTTGGCGGTGTCCGGCTGGGGTAGCCGGGGGATTGACGGCTTTCAACTCCGCCTCAATGGCGGCGATGTCGGTGTCGAGCAGGTCATCCAGCAGGCTGCCCTGGTCAGGGCTCAGTTGCTCGCTGCGCTTGGCAAACTTGTGCCGTTTGAACCAGGCAATTTCGTGGGTGAGCTGCTCGATGATGGTTTGATCGCGGTGGATCTTTTTGCCCATCGCGTCGACCTGCGTGAGCAATTGCGCGGCCAAGGCGCGCAGTTGCTCAGGTGTCAGTTGGTCGAGATTGGGCGAGGAAGTCATGCCGCTGATTGTGCCAGAGCAGGCCGTCAGCGCAGATACACCGATGGGCTAATGGCCGGCGCTACAGCACTGTGATCGTGCCGCCCGCACCGACCCGCTGCCAGGGCAACCCCAGTACCAACGCCTGAAGTTGCTCGGCGTCGATTTCGACTTCCGAGCCGTGCCGGATGCCTGGCCAGTGAAACTTGCCCTGGTTTAATCGCCGCGCGGCTAGCCAGATACCCACGCCGTCATGCACCAGGACTTTCATGCGGTTGGCGCGGCGATTGGCGAAGAGATAAGCGCAGTGCGGCTTCGCCGCACCGAACACGGACACCACACGCGCCAACGCGGTATCGGTACCGGCGCGCATGTCCATCGGCTCGGTGGCGAGCCAGATAGTATCGATGCGGATCACTGGGCGAGCCCACGGATAAAACGGGCGCATCCTTCAGGATCGGAGGCTGGCCATTTCACCGTGATCGATTGCTCGCCAAGCGGTAGCTCGATAATCACCGCTGCTTCAGCCGGTCGTTTGGGCGTAACCCTCGCTGGAACGAACGCCGGCAACGTAACTGGCAGTTGATCTCGATAAAGCGGTAGCCACTTGCGAATGACGTTGGCGTTGATGCCGTGGCGAATGGCAACGCTGGAGACGGTCGCACCGGGTTGCAGGCACTCCTGAACAACCTGGGCCTTGAACGGTTTGGGGTAAGAGCTTCGTTGGCGCATGGAAATCCCAGCGATAAGGGCTATCGCGTCCGCTTAAAAATACGCGGACACCATCGCCCCTAATGCTGGAGTTCGGAAGGTGACTTGGCTGGACGCTTACGAAACTGGCATCTCCAAGAGCAGCGTACAGCGCTACTTTCGGCTCTTCGGGCTGCAGCCACATAGCACCGAAGGGTTCAAGCTGTCCAACGACCCGTTCTACATCGAAAAGCTGCGTGACGTCGTGGGCTGTATCTGAGTCCGCCCGAG
>DATDTH010000396.1:0-2217 GCA_035290985.1 Pseudomonas sp.
CTCTCGGTCGGCTCCAACGACCTGACCCAGTACCTGCTGGCGGTGGACCGCAACAACCCGCGGGTGGCCGACCTCTACGATTTCCTCCATCCGGCGGTGCTGCAGGCGCTGAAGCTGGTGGTCGACGGCGCCCACGCCGAAGGCAAACCGGTGAGCATCTGCGGCGAGATGGCCGGCGATCCCTCGGCGGCCGTGCTGCTGATGGCCATGGGGTTCGACAGTCTGTCGATGAACGCCACCAACCTGCCCAAGGTGAAATGGCTGCTGCGCCAGATCAGCCTGGGCAAGGCCAAGGAACTGCTGGCGCAATTGATGACCATCGACAATCCCCAGGTGATCCACAGCTCCCTACACCTGGCCCTGCGCAACCTGGGGTTGAGCCGGGTGCTCAACCCCGCCGCGACCATCCAGTCCTGATATGCCCGGCCTGCCGTTGACCCTGCTCGGTCACCTGCGACCTGATGTGCCCGGCCTGACGCTGACCCTGCTTGGCCATCTGCGACTGTCGGCTGCCAGCGCCCTGGTCTGCCATCGGCAGCGCCTGTGGCTGGTGGCCGACGATGCCCTGAACCTGCAGCAATACGACCTGGGCGGCACCTTGCAGGCCGAATGGCCGCTGCTGCCCGGCGCCTTGCCCGAGCAGGCCAAGGCGCGCAAGAAGCTCAAGCCCGACTTCGAAGCCCTGGCCCTGCTGCCCGACGGCGCTTTACTGGCCCTGGGCTCCGGTTCCAAGGCCAACCGTCGCCGCGGCTGCCACTTTATGGACGGCGAGGTGCGGCCGATCGACCTCGGCCCGCTCTATCGGCACCTCGAAACCCTCTTGCAGGAGCTCAACCTGGAAGGCGCGGTGGTGTGGGGCGAGCACCTGTTGCTGGCCCAGCGCGGCAATGGCCAGGGTGGCGAGAACGCGCTGATCCTGCTCGATCTGGCGCAGGCGCTGCGGGACCTGGAGGCCGGCCAGTTGAGTGCGGCGGCCTTGCTGCGCCTGGTGCCGCTGCAGTTGGGCGTGCTGGACGGGGTGCCCCTGAGCCTGACCGACCTGGCACGGGCGCCCGATGGCTGGCTGTATTTCAGCGCTGCGGCCGAAGCGACCGACTCCAGCTACCTGGATGGGGCCTGCAGCGGCAGTGTGCTGGGGCGGTTGAACGCCGACCTGAGCCTCGCCGACCTGGTCCGCCTCGACCCTGTGGCCAAGATCGAAGGCCTGGCCTTCGCGCCCGACGGCAGCCTGCTGCTGGTGGCCGACGCGGACGATCCGACGGTGCCGGCGCCGCTGTTTTGCGTGTCGCCTGCGGCGCTCGCCGGGGCTGGCTGGGGTGTTGTCTAGGAATTCGTCTGTCTCCGTCGGGTAAGCGCGCGTGCTCTGGTAGGGCGGGTGAAACCCGCAAGCTTTTGCGCGGTTGCGATGCCGGTATGTGGAGACTTGGCTCCGTTGATGGGTATCGCTGCGCTCAACCCATCCTACGGTCTGTCTCCGCCCGGTAAGCGCGCTTGCCCTGGCGGGTGAAACCCGCGAGCTTTTGCGTGGTTGCGATGCCGATATGTGGAGACTTGGCTCCGTTGATGGGTATCGCTGCGCTCAACCCATCCTACGGTCTACAACAGCTGGCTGGCGGTCCTGCGCTCCAATCAACCGAGCAGGCCGTTCTTTCTGGCCAGTTCCACCCAGCCCGGGTATTCGTTCATCAGCAGGTCGTAGAGCGCCTCGTCGGCGTGTTCGTCGGGCGAGCTGACCGAGAAGAAGTCGGCGTTGTCGATCAGGCGGCCATCCAGGTCGTCGAGCTTTTCCAGGAAGGGGAAGTCGGAGCCGCTGGCGCTGCTGGCGGCCCGGCCGAGCGCGGCCCGGCCGAATAGGCTGGCCTTGCGACCGCGGCCGATGCCCATGAACTGCCAGAAGATCGGTTCATTGCTGGACCAGCGCAGTTGCTGCTGGGTCACCACCTGGTCGCTGGTGGTGCCGTCGGTGATGAACATCACGTAGACCGGCACCTGGGCCTTATGGGGCGTGGTGCGCGCGCCGCCGGCCGCGTCGGGGAAATAGAAGCGGCGGATGCCCTGCATGGCCGCGCCATAGCGGGTGTCGAACTCCAGCTTGTGGCGCTGGTTGATCTGGCGCACGTAGTCGCGGCTGTTGCCCAGGCCCATGGGCTCGGGGTGGTGGACGTCCTTGCCGAACAGGAAGACATCGATCTCACCGTCGTCGTCGAACTGGCAACC
>DATDTH010000397.1:0-15499 GCA_035290985.1 Pseudomonas sp.
GACGTCCCGCTGTCCCGCCAGGCCCCCGAACCCCGCGCCGTGTCGACGCTGCCGGTGATCGGCAACCCCTTGCCGGGACGGCGCCTGCTGGTACTGGACAACGAACTGAGCATTCTCCACAGCATGGCGGCCCTGCTCGGCCAGTGGGGCTGCGAGGTGCTGACCGCCACCGACCAGGCGGCCGCCTTGAGCGTGCTGCAGGGGCGGGCGCCGGAGCTGATACTCGCCGACTTCCACCTCGACCATGGGGTGACCGGTTGTCAGGTGGTGCGCCAGTTGCGCGCGCATTTCGACCAGCCTATACCGGTGGTGATGATCAGCGCCGATCGCGGCGAACAATGCCGGCGCGAGCTGCAGAGCCTGGGCGCGCCCCTGCTGACCAAACCGGTCAAGCCCGGCAAGCTGCGCGCAGTGCTGAGCCAGTTGCTGCGGGTCGAGGCCGACTGAGGCCGCCAAAGCTTGATGCCGGTCAATCCGGCGCCGGTCCAGGCATGAAAGGATCGACTCCTGGCCCCGCTGCAAGCGGGGCGAAGTTTCGATCGGCAGCGATCCTGCCCTCATCATTCTGAAGGACTAGTGCAGATGACCCGAAAAGCCTATCTGGTGGGGGGCGGTATCGGCTCCCTGGCCGCCGCGGCATTTATGATCCGCGACGGCAAACTGCCCGGCGCTGCCATTTCCATACTCGAAGCCACGCCGCTGATGGGCGGTAGCCTGGACGGTGCCGGCAATCCGACCGCCGGGTATTCCCTGCGCGGCGGACGAATGCTGACCACCGACAACTATGAATGCACCTGGGATCTGTATCGCTCGATTCCCTCCCTGGAGGTGCCGGAGCAGTCGGTGTTCGAGGAAACCCTCGCTTTCAACCTGGCCTACCGGGCGGACTCGCGGGCGCGCCTGGTCGACCGTCGGCGGGCCAAGGTGCCGGTGGAGTCCATGGGCTTTTCCCTGCAGGACCGCCTGGAGTTGCTCCGGCTCAGCCAGACCGACGAGGAAGAACTGGGCGCTACCTGCATCACCGACTGGTTGTCCCCAGCCTTCTTCGATACCGAGTTCTGGGCCATGTGGGCCACCACCTTCGCCTTCCAACCCTGGCACAGCGCGGTGGAACTCAAGCGCTATCTGCACCGCTTCATGCTGGAATTTTCTCGCATCGAGACCCTCGCCGGGGTCAAGCGGACCCGCTACAACCAGTACGATTCCCTGGTGCGCCCCTTGCAACACTGGCTGCAGGCCCAGGGCGTGCAGTTCGTCAGCGGTTGCACCGTGACCGACTTCGCCCATCGGCAGGAGGACGGCCGGTTCGTGGTGACCGGCATCCACTGCCAGAAGCAGGGCCAAGACAGCTTTATCGTGGTGGAGGACGGTGACCTGGTGTTTTTCCAGAACGGCTCGATGACCGATGCCTCCAGCCTGGGGTCCATGACAGAGGCGCCGCGGAAACTGACCAAGGCTCACAGCAACGGCTGGGCGCTCTGGGAAAAACTGGCGGCTGGACGGCCCGAGTTCGGCAATCCGGCCGCCTTCAACGGCAGCATCGCCGAGTCGTGCTGGGAATCCTTTACCGTCACCTTGGACGATCCAACCTTCTTCGAACGAATGGTCCGCTTCAGCGGCAACCAGCCGGGCACGGGCGGGCTGGTGACCTTCAAGGACTCCAGTTGGCTGATGTCGATCGTGCTGGCGCACCAGCCGCATTTCCCGAACCAGCCTGCGGATGTCCAGGTGTTCTGGGGCTACAGCCTGTTCCCGGACCGGATCGGCGATTTCGTCGCCAAGCCGATGGCCGACTGCAGTGGCGCAGAGATTCTGCGCGAGCTCTGCGGTCATTTGCGCTTCGACCAGGAGGTCCTCGGCTCGGCCAATTGCATACCTTGCCGCATGCCCTATATCACCAGCATGTTCATGCCGCGCCAGCGCAGCGACCGGCCCTTGCCCGTGCCCCGCACCTCGAAGAACCTGGCCTTTGTCAGCCAGTTCGTCGAGATCGCCGAGGACGTGGTGTTCACGGTGGAGTACTCGGTGCGTGCCGCCCAGATGGCGGTCTATGAACTGCTGGGCATCGACCGGCCGATCCCGCCCGTCACGCCCCACGACAAGTCGGTGCGGGTCCAGTTCGAGGCCTTGCTCAAATCGCTGAAATGAAACCGGCCTGAGGTTCGCCGTCTTGCCCGCGCCTGCGGGCGGGACGCGAGCCAAGCGCGGGGAATCGTCTGCACGTACCACCGTCAGTCCAGTAAGGCAGTCTGGACTACGGCGGAGCTTGGGCTGTGAACTACGATTAACGTAGTATGCGAGCGCAGCACGACGATTCTCGTAGTCCTTCTGACTCAGAAAGGCCCAAGTATGGCGAGCAATCTAGTGTGGGCACGGCGCTTGCGGGAAGCGAGGGAGTCCAAGGGACTGTCCCAGAAACAGCTGGGTATCGAAGCCGGACTCGACCCCTCGGTCGCCAGTACCCGAATCAACCGTTATGAAATGGGGGTTCACCGGGCCGACAACCCGATTACCCAGAAAGTGGCCGATGTGCTGGAGATACCGGTGGCCTATCTGTATGCCGAACCCGATGCACTGGCCGAGCTGATCCTGCTTTTCGAGCGCGCCAGCGCGGAACAGAAGGTCTATATGCTGGCATTCGCCAACGAGCTGAAGCAAAAAAAACCTTAAGCGCAACCCATCGGTATCGCCATGGCTCTGCTGTAGCATATTGGATGCGGAAAAGAACGACCTCCGGGAACGATTGGAGCAGAGATGACCGTATTCAGGCCTAGTCGAGGAATCAAGGCGCCGACCTTATCCCCTTCGACCCCGCATTCGCATCTGTTGGCCGAGCACGAGCTGGTCATCACGCGGCTGATCGATGCACCCCGGGAGCGGGTGTTCAAGGCCTGGACCGATCCGGCTGCTTTGGTGCATTGGTGGGGGCCCCATGGCTTCACCACCCCGGTCTGCGAGCTGGATGTGCGACCGGGTGGCGCTTTTCGCATTCACATGTGCTCCCCGGAGGGCGAGGTCTATCCCATTCGCGGTTCTTATTGCGAAGTGGTGCCCTTGGAACGGCTGGTCTACAGCGATGACTGGGAAGACGGTTTCAAGCCTTCCCAGCAGTCCCATGTGACGGTGCTCTTCGCCGAGCAGGAGGGCAAGACCCTGCTGACCGTGCGTCCGCTCTTCGGCTCGGTCGAAGAGCGCGACGCGATGCAGGCCCAGGGCTTGGTCGAGGGCTGGATCGAGGGCCTGGAGCGCCTGGAGTCGCACCTGATACCCGAACAGCCCCCCGTATCGCGCTGATCAGCCCTGGCCGGCGGTCTGGGATGGCGGCTGGGTGGCGTCCTGGAGCGGGCGCGACGGGTCCCGGCCTTCGGTGGCCAGGGCCAGGTCCTCGAGAAACAGCTTGCCCAGGCGCCGCACCTGCTGCGCCCTGCGGCAATCCTCGACGCGAATGCCGACTATGGCAAAAGAATCCGGTTGGCAGCGGCTTTGAAACTGGAAGGAGAACGTGCCATCCGCGCCACGGGAGCAGTGGGCATGGAACGCCGGCATGCAGGCTTCGAGAATTCGTTCTATTTCCTGGGTGGGCAAAGCATTCGTCACTGAACACCTCCGCGAAAGCAAAAAACCGCTGAACCCGAAAAATAGCAGGAATACTTGATAGTTAAATACTGGCTATGAGCCGGCTTTTCCGGGGCGGCCCCCGGCTCGGGCTCGGAGCGCTTCGAGCCCGGTATGAAACGGGCCGCAGCGCTACCCAGCCCGTCAGGGTTAGCCGCTGATTTGCTGGATATCCAGCAATGCCCAGATATCCAGACCTTGCTTGCGCACCGCTTTCTCCGCTTCCAACTGGGCTGCGAGGGTGCTGATGGAGCTGGATTTGTACTCGAACCGGAAGGGCGGGCCGCCGCTCGGCTTGCGCACGCTCAAGATCACCAGGGTGTGGCTCGAGATGCGTTTGGGTTTTTTCTCGGGCTTGTCAGCAGTGTTGGCGGTGCTGACGGCTCGCACTTCTTTCGCTTCTTTTGTTTCTTTCGTGCTTGTACTGGGCGCCAGGCCAAGGGCCGCGCGCATATCTGCTTCGGTGATTTGAGGTGCGCTCACAGGTTTTGTCCGTTGTTACTCGTTCAACGTTCGACCACTCAAACGCGATGAGTTCGCTTGAGCGATCTGCATGAAAGTCCTTTTAGTATTCGGGGTCTTCGAATCGCTTCCAGTTGAGTCGCGCGGGGCGCGCGACCTGGGCGCGGTAGTGCCGCTAGTTCCGAGATGCTATTAAAGCAGAATCATGCCCTCTGCAACCATGTCCGCATGCGGTTTTTCATTTGGCCGAAGGGCACAGCCCATGGGCGATACCAGGGGTGAAAGCCCGGCCTCAGTCCCGAGGTTTGACGCTTTCCAGCAGTTGCCGCAGTTCCGCCGACAGGGGCGCGGGGGCGAAGGCGCTGACCCGTGCTCGACCCGTATTGCCCAGGGGTACCCAGATCCTGGAGAACAGCAGGGCCGCCAGCACGCGCGGCACCTGACCGAGGATCTCGCGCAGGTCGCGGGTCTGCCAGCCCAGCTGCAGCATGCGCCAGTGGGCCAGGGCATGCAGCAATGGGCGGCGCTGGCTGAGGATATGGGCGCGTTCGAGCCATTGGTAGGCCTGGGGAAGGTCGTGGGCCGCGCGGGCCGCCTTGGCCTGCTGGAAGGCCTGGTTGATGGCGTTGCGCAGTGGTGGGGACGTCGGGGTCATGGGCGTTGCTCCGTTGCTTGGGGGAATTTGAGCAGGCGCAGGCCGTTGAACACCACCAGCAGGCTGACGCCCATGTCGGCGAACACCGCCATCCACAGGGTGGCATGGCCGCTCAGGACCACGGCCAGGAACAGCGCCTTGACGCCCAGGGCCAGGCCGATGTTCTGCTTGAGCACCCGCGCGGTCTGGCGCGACAGCCGGATAAACACGGCGATCTTGCGCAGGTCATCGTCCATCAGGGCCACATCGGCGGTTTCGATCGCGGTGCCCGTGCCCGCCGCAGCCATGGCGTAGCCGATATCGGCCTGGGCCAGGGCGGGCGCGTCGTTGATTCCGTCACCGACCATGCCGACCGTGAAGCCCTGATTCTGCAGGGCCTTGATAGCCTCGAGCTTGTCTTCCGGCAGCAGGTTGCCGCGGGCCTGGTCGATACCCACGGCCTGGGCGATGGCCGCGGCGGTCGGCGCGTTGTCGCCGGTCAGCATCAGGGTCTTGACCCCCAGGGCATGCAGCTGAGCGATCGCTTCCTGGCTGGACGCCTTGAGGGTATCGGCCACGGCGAACAACGCCAGCACGCGCTGTGCGTCGCACAGCAGCACCAGGCTCTTGCCCTGGCGCTCCAGGGGCTCCAGCAGGGCTTCCAATTCCGTCGAGCAGAACCCCAGGCTTTCCACCTGGCGATGGTTCGCCAGCTGATAGGGCTGCCCCTCGATTTCGCCGCTCACCCCGCGACCCGCCAGGGCCTCGAAGGCGTCCACGGGTTTTGTCAGCACACCGGCCTCGGCGGCATGCCGGGCCAGGGCCTGGGACACCGGGTGATCGGAACGCCCGGCCAGGCTGGCGGCCCAGACGCGGTAGGACTCGATGCTCTGTGCATCGCTCGCCGCCAGGGGTAGGAAATCGGTCTGCACCGGTTTGCCGTGGGTGAGGGTGCCGGTCTTGTCCAGGGCCAGGTAATCCAGGCTGCGGCCCATTTCCAGGTACAGGCCGCCCTTGATCAGGATGCCCTTGCGCGCCGCCGCCGCGAGGCCGCTGACCAGGGTGACGGGGGTCGAGATCACCAGGGCGCAGGGGCAGGCGACGACCAGCAGCACCAGGGCGCGGTACAGCCAGTCGAACCAGACGCCACCCAGCAGCAGCGGCGGAAGCAGCGCGGTCAGCAGGGCGAGGCCCAGGACCAGGGGCGTGTAGATCCGTGAGAAGCGATCGACGAAGCGCTGGGTGGGCGCCTTGGCGCTTTGCGCCTGCTCGATGGCATGGACGATACGGGCCAGGGTCGTCTGGCTGGCGATGGCCGTGACCCGGTACTCCAGGGAGCCGGCCAGGTTGATGGTGCCGGCGAAGACCGGATCCCCCGTGGCTTTTTCCACCGGCAGGCTCTCGCCGGTGATGGGTGCCTGGTCGATGCTGGAGCGGCCGCTGCTGACCGTGCCATCCAGGCCGATGCGCTCGCCGGGACGGACCCGCACCAGAACATCCAGGGCGACGCTGGCCACATCCACCTCGAGCCAGCTGCCGTCGCCCTGCAACACGGTGGCCCGCTCCGGGCTGAGGTCCAGCAGGCCACGAATGGCGTTGCGCGCCCGGTCCAGGGACTTGGCTTCGATCAGTTCGGCCAGGGTGAAGAGGACCATCACCATGGCCGCTTCCGGCCATTGGCCGATCAGCAGGGCGCCGGTGACCGCGATGCTCATCAAGGCATTGATATTCAGGTTGCGCTGCTTGAGGGCGATCCAGCCTTTCTTGTAGGTGCCCAGGCCGCTGGCCAGGATGGCGCCCAGAGCGAGGCCGGCGATCGTCCAGTCCGGCGCCAGTTCGGCGAAATGCAGCACCTCGGCCGCCAGGGCCGCGACAGCGGCCAGCGCCAGGGGCCACCAGGCTTTCTTCCGGGGCGGCGCGGCCTCGACACCTGCGCCTTCGGTCAGCGGGGTGAACCCCAGGTCGCGGATGGCCTGCAGGGCCTCATCCAGGTCTTCGCTGCGGTGCCTGATGGTCAGCACCCGCTGGAGCAGGTTGAAGTCCAGGCCTTCGATGCCGGGCATGGCGGACAGCTTGTTGTGGATCAGGCCCTGTTCGGTCGGGCAGTCCATCTGCTCGATGCGCACCCGGGTCTGCCGGCAATCGCCGGACTCCTTGGGTGCGGGCGTCGGGTTTGGCTTGTCGAGCGGCGGCGGGCTGGCCGCGCCGTGGGCGCAGCAGGCCGAATGGGCGCTGGCGGGTGGGTGGCGATGGCTGGGGCCGGAAGTCATTGTGTCGTCCTCTGAACTGCTTGTTGCAGAGTGAACACCCTGTAGCCACTATAGGGTCAAGCCTTATTTAGCCGTCATTTGAATCTGGATCAGGAGGTGCGGCCCATGGGTATGAAAATCGGCGAGTTGGCGAAACTGACCGAGTGCCAGGTCGAGACCATCCGCTATTACGAGCGCGAGGGCCTGTTGCCGGCCCCGGCCCGCAGCGAGGGCAACTACCGCCTCTACGGTGAGACCCATGCCGAGCGGCTGCGCTTTATTCGCAACTGCCGCGCCCTGGACATGACCCTGGAGGAAATCCGCGGCCTGCTGGGGTTGCGCGACAGCCCGCGGGCGCCCTGCGAAGGGGTCAATAGCCTGATCGATGCCCATATCCAGCATGTTCAGGCGCGCATCGCCAACCTGCAGGCGCTGCAGGCGCAACTGCTCGACTTGCGGGCCCGCTGCCTGGATGAGCGGGCGGTGGCCCAGTGCGGGATCCTGCAGCAACTGAATGCCAGCGGCGGCGTCAGCCTGGAGTCCGAACCTTCCCATGTGGGCAAGAGCCATGGGCATTGAAGCCTAGGGTGGTCTCGGCGCGTTGTTCAGCGACCGCCCGCCAACTGGTAGCCTCGGTTGGCATTCCAGGTCCGGGTATTCTGCCGCGCAAGTGGGCGCCAGGGCGCGCAAGCCGTTTTTGACAGGCGCTAAGATGTTGCGTATACCTTACATTGTTATTGAGATGTAAGGTTTGCATGACATGGACTATCAACTGGTCTGCCAGCGACTTGGCAACGAGATTCGCCAGTTGCGCTTGAATCGCGGCCTGACGCAACTCGAACTGGCGACTTTGTCGGGTGTTACCCGGCAGAAGCTGATCGAGATCGAACAGGGGCGCGGTTCGGTGGCGCTCAGCGCCTATGCGCGGGTGATCGCCGCCCTGGATGGCGAATTCGGCATAACACCGGTCCGGCTGCCCACTCTGGATGAAATCGGGGCCATTTTCCAATGAGCCGGCAATGACAATGAACCGGATCCTCCGCGTGTCCCTGTCCACGCCCCAAGGCGCCAGCGGCAGCCTGGTGCTCGACCGGAACGGCGACTACCTGTTCCGTTATGCCGATCAGGCCAACCAGGAGGCGGCGATCAGCCTGCTGATGCCCGTGCGCCCGGCCGAGTACCGTTCGCGGGCGCTGCACCCGATCCTGCAGATGAACCTGCCCGAAGGTTATGTGCTGGAGCAACTGCGCAATCGCCTGGCCAAGACGAGCGAACTCGATCCTATGCTGCTTTTGGCGTTGTCGGGCAGCAGTTCGCCTATTGGTCGGGTTGCCGTCCAGTCCGAGGCCATCGAGGCCCTGCTGCAGCGGCAGGCGCCGCCAGGGCAAGGCGAGCGGCTGGATGAGATCCTGGCCTGGGACGGTACGGAGAACCTGTTCGCCGAACTGGTCGAGCGTTACATCCTGCGCGCCGGTATTTCCGGGGTGCAGCCCAAGGTAGTGGTGCCCGAGGCGCCGCTCGACCACGGACGGGCCACAGTCCGGACCTCGGACCTGATCGTCAAGAGCGGCCGCGACGAGTTTCCAGGCTTGGCCATCAACGAATACCTGTGCATGTCCATGGCCAGGAGCGCCGGCCTGCCGGTTCCGGACTTCCACCTGTCGCGCAACCGGCAGATGTTCGTGATGCGCCGCTTTGATCGCACGCCAGAACTGGCGCCGCTGGGGTTCGAGGACATGGCGGCGCTGATGTGCCTGCCCGCGGACAAGAAATACAGCAAGAGCTACGAACTGGTGGCCAAGGCCGTGCGCCTGTTCTGCAGCGACAGCCAGCTGCGTACCTCGCTCAGCCAATTGTTCGACAGCGTCGCGCTGAGCTGCATAGTGGGCAATGGCGATGCCCACCTGAAGAACTTCGGCCTGCTCTACAGTCATCCACTGGCGCGGGACGTCCATTTGGCCCCCTGTTATGACATCGTCAATACCACGGCCTACATCTCCGAGGATGCCCTGGCCCTGGAACTGTCCGGCTCCAAGAGCCTGTTCGCCTCGCGCCTGGGGTTGCTCGAATTCGCCGCCCGCTGCGATGTGCATAACCCGCGGGAGCGGATCGCGCATCTGCTGCAGGCCGTGGAAAGGGTGCTCGCGACCGAGACCGAACTGGTCGAGCAGGTGCCGCATATTGCTGCGGCGATTCGCAGCAGCGCCTTGCCGTTCGTTCGGACTTTTGGTTCCTAGCGCAACCTATTGGAAGGCAAAGGGCGCGAGCTGGAAGCCGTTGGCGTCGACCTGCAAGGCCCAGCCCTGTTCGTGCCAGTCACCGAGCACGATGCGCCGGGCCGGCTGGCCGTCGATTTCGAGCTCATGCACGGCAGGCCTGTGGGTATGGCCGTGGATCAGGGTGCGCACGCCCTGGGCGGCCATTACCCGCGGCACTTCGGTGGGGTGGACGTCGGTGATGTGCTGGGCCTTTATGCGGCCCTGGTCGCGGCTGCCGTTGCGCAGGGCGCGGGCCAGCCGGTGCCGGATGTTCAGCGGCAGGTGGCGCAGGATCCACAGGGTCAGGGGATGGCGCAGGATTCGCCGCAGGCGCATGTAGTCCAGGTCCTGGGTGCAGAGGCTGTCGCCGTGCATCAGCAGCACCGTCTCGCCATTGAAGTTCACCGGGCAGGGGTCGTTCAGCAGGGTGCAACCGGCCTCGCGGCAAAACGCCTGGCCGAGCAGGAAGTCGCGGTTGCCATGCATCAGGAAAATGGCCGTGCCACTGTCGCGCAACTGGCGCAGGGCCTGGGCAATGCCGCGCTGGAAAGGGCTGATGGCATCGTCGCCGATCCAGACCTCGAAAAAGTCACCGAGGATATACAGCGCCTCGGCGCCGCGGGCGCGGCCTCCGAGGAAATGCAGAAAGGCCCGGGTGATGTCCGGGCGCTCCTCTTCAAGGTGCAGATCGGCGATCAGTAGGATCACTCAACGATCTCGGCACGCTCGATGATCACGTCGTCCACCGGCACGTCCTGGTGGCCGGATTTCATGGTGGTGGCCACGCTCTTGATCTTTTCGACCACGTCCAGGCCTTCGACCACTTCACCGAACACGGTGTAACCCCAGCCCTGCACGGTCTTGGCGCTGTGGTCGAGGAAGTTGTTGTCGGCGACGTTGATGAAGAACTGGGCGGAGGCCGAATGGGGTTCCATGGTACGGGCCATGGCCACTGTGCCTTTTTTGTTGGAAACGCCGTTGTCGGCTTCGTTCTTGATGGTGGCGCGGGTGGCTTTCTGCTTCATGCCCGGCTCGAAACCGCCGCCCTGGACCATGAAGTTGCTGATCACGCGGTGAAACACGGTGTTGTCGTAATGACCGTCCTTGACGTACTGCTCGAAGTTGGCCACGGTTTCCGGGGCCTTGTCGGCGAACAGGTTCAGGGTGATGACGCCGTGGTTGGTGTGCAGCTTGATCATGATGAAAATCCACTGGTTGGAAAAAAGAGAAGGCCTGTCAGGGGCTTGACAGCTTCGGCTATGATAAGCGCTTTGATTTGGTCGGCCTACCCTGGCCGCGCACCTCGACGTTCAAGGACCCCATGAGCACGCCTAATTCCACTCCAGACGCCAAGACCGGCCCGGTTGTCCCCGCCAACTTCCTTCGCCCCATCGTTCAGGCGGACCTGGAAAGCGGCAAGCACCAGAAAATCGTCACGCGTTTTCCGCCGGAGCCCAACGGTTACCTGCATATCGGGCATGCCAAGTCGATCTGCGTGAACTTCGGCTTGGCCCAGGAATTCGGCGGCGACTGCCACCTGCGCTTCGACGACACCAACCCGGCCAAGGAAGACCAGGAATACATCGACGCCATCGAAAGCGACGTCAAGTGGCTGGGGTTCCAGTGGGCCGGCGAGGTGCGCTACGCCTCCCAGTACTTCGGCCAGCTGCATGACTGGGCCGTGGAGCTCATCCGCGCCGGCAAGGCTTATGTCTGCGACCTGACCCCCGAGCAGGCCCGGGATTACCGCGGCAACCTGACCGAGGCGGGCAAGAACAGCCCGTTCCGCGAGCGCGGCGTCGAGGAAAACCTCGACCTGTTCGCCCGCATGAAGGCCGGCGAGTTCGCCGATGGCGCCCGGGTGCTGCGCGCGAAGATCGACATGGCCTCGCCGAACATGAACCTGCGCGACCCGATTCTCTACCGCATCCGCCATGCCCATCACCACCAGACCGGCGACACTTGGTGCATCTACCCCAACTACGACTTCGCCCACGGCCAGTCCGATGCCATCGAAGGCATCACCCACTCGATCTGCACCCTGGAGTTCGAAGGCCATCGGCCGCTCTACGAGTGGTTCCTGGACAACCTGTCGGTGCCGGCCAAGCCGCGCCAGTACGAGTTCTCCCGGCTGAACCTGAGCTACACAGTGACCAGCAAGCGCAAGCTCAAGCAGTTGGTGGACGAGCAGCACGTCAACGGCTGGGACGACCCGCGCATGTCGACCCTGTCCGGCTATCGCCGCCGTGGCTACACGCCCGCGGCGATCCGTAACTTCTGTGACATGATCGGCACCAACCGTTCCGACGGCCTGGTCGATGTGGCCATGCTCGAGTTCAGCATCCGCGAGGATCTGGATCACAGCGCGCCGCGGGCCATGTGCGTGCTGCGTCCGCTCAAGGTGGTGATCGCCAATTACCCCGAAGGCCAGGTCGAGCCGCTCGAACTGCCGCGCCACCCCAAGGAAGACATGGGCGTGCGCGCCTTGCCGTTCTCCCGCGAGCTGTACATCGACCAGGACGACTTCGTCGAAGGCGAGCCGCCCAAGGGCTTCAAGCGCCTGGTGCTGGGCGGCGAAGTGCGCCTGCGCGGCAGCTACGTGATGCGCGCGGACGAAGTGATCAAGGATGCCGACGGTAAGATCGTCGAGCTGCGTTGCTCCTACGACCCCGAGACCCTGGGCAAGAACCCCGAGGGCCGCAAGGTCAAGGGCGTGATCCACTGGGTACCGGCCGCCGCGAGCATCGAGTGCGAGGTGCGCCTCTACGACCGCCTGTTCCGTTCGCCGAGCCCGGAGAAGGCCGAGGAGGGTGCCAGCTTCCTGGACAATATCAACCCGGACTCCTTGACGGTGCTGCGTGGTTGTCGGGCCGAACCTTCGCTGGCCCAGGCCCAGCCGGAGGATCGCTTCCAGTTCGAGCGCGAAGGCTATTTCTGCGCCGACATCAAGGACAGCCAGCCCGGCAAGCCGGTATTCAACCGTACCGTCACCTTGCGTGACTCCTGGTAAGAGTCGATCCAGTGGCCCCTGGCCGCGCCGCCTGAACGGTGGCGCATGGCCGGCCCGGTTTTCGACTGTCGAGGAATAGCGATGCTTTCGATCTACAACACCCTGACCAAGCGCAAAGAGCCCTTCACGCCCCTGGAGGGCAACAAGGTGCGCATGTACGTGTGCGGCATGACCGTGTACGACTACTGCCATATCGGCCATGGCCGCAGCATGGTGGCCTTCGACGTGGTGACGCGCTGGCTGCGCCACAGCGGCTACGACCTGACCTATGTGCGCAATATCACCGACATCGACGACAAGATCATCAACCGCGCCCGGGACAACGGCGAGGCGTTCGAGGTCCTGACCGAGCGGATGATCGCGGCCATGCACGAGGACGAGGCGCGCCTGAACATCCTGCCGCCGGACCTGGAGCCGCGGGCCACCGAGCATATCGCCGGCATGCACGCCATGATCCAGACCCTGATCGACAAGGGCTACGCCTACGCGCCGGGCAATGGCGACGTCTACTACCGGGTCGGCAAGTTCGCGGGCTACGGCAAGCTGTCACGCAAGAAGATCGAGGACCTGCGCATCGGTGCGCGGATCGAGGTCGACGAGGCCAAGCAGGACCCCCTGGACTTCGTGCTGTGGAAGGGCGTCAAGCCCGGCGAGCCGAGCTGGGAGTCGCCCTGGGGCCCTGGCCGTCCGGGCTGGCATATCGAATGCTCGGTGATGTCGACCTGCTGCCTGGGCGAGACCTTCGATATCCACGGCGGCGGTAACGACCTGGAATTCCCGCACCACGAGAACGAGATCGCCCAGAGCGAGGCCGCCACCGGCAAGCTCTACGCCAGCACCTGGATGCACGGCGGGATGATCCGGATCAACGGCGAGAAGATGTCCAAGTCGCTGAACAACTTCTTCACCATTCGCGATGTGCTGGCGGTCTATCAGCCGGAGGTGGTGCGCTACCTGCTGGTGTCCTGCCTGTACCGCAGCCCGATCAACTACTCGGAAGACAGCCTGAAGGAGTCCAAGGCCGCCCTGGAGCGCTTCTACACCGCGCTGCGCGGCCTGCCGGCGGTCGAGCCGGTCGGCGGCGAGGCTTTTGTCCAAGCCTTCAGCGAGGCCATGGACGACGACTTCAACACCCCGCAAGCCTGCGCCGTGTTGTTCGACATGGCGCGTGAGGTCAATCGCCTGCGCGACAGCGACCTTACGGCTGCCGCGGGCCTGGCCGCGCGCCTGAAGGCGCTGGCCAACCTGCTGGGCGTGCTGCAACTGGAGCCCGATGCCTTCCTGCAGGCCGGTGCGGGTGACAAGGTCGACACCGCCCTGGTGGAGCGCCTGATCGCCGAGCGCCTGGCGGCCCGTGCGGCCAAGGACTGGGCCGAGTCCGACCGCATCCGCGACCAGCTCACCGCCCTGGGCGTGGTGCTGGACGACGGCAAGGGCGGCACCACCTGGCGCCTGGCCGAGTAGGGCGTGTTGCATTGAACAAGGGCCGCATTGCGGCCCTTTTTTATAGCTTTGTATCAGTTATGTGTTGCGACAGCCTGGGCGGCCCCTCCTAGCTAGAGCATTTTTAGGAAAAGTCCGTCTACCTGTAGGGGCGAATTTATTGGCTATGTGCTAGTTAAGTGTTGCAGCGGTCTGGAGGCCTTTGTAGGCGCGGGCCCTGCCCGCGATGCTATTGCAGGGCTAATTTCGCGGTCATGGACTAGGCGCCCCCGACTAGGCGTCCCCGACCTTCCTACGGGTTCTGCGCGCTTCTGAGGCATTTTCTAGCAACAGCTAATTCATACAGAGCCAAATGGCAGGCGGCGGGCCGCAGGCGAATGAATTCGCCCCTACACAAGAAGCCCTATCGCCCTGGGTGCATGCCCCATACGCCGAGCCGCCTGACGAAGGTAAGGCGAAAATGCTCTAGCCTGCAGGCAACCCCGCTTTTGGTAGGGTGCGCCGTGCGCACCGGGAGGTCGGCATGGCGGCGATGCTTCTGGTGGACTGTCGCTGGACTACGCGCCGAGTCCACCCTACGGACCTGCGTTTGAGCCTGACCTGTGTCGTTGCGGGGAGCGCCTTTGAGGGTGTGCCCTGTGTTCAGCCGGGATAGATGGCGCACCCTACAAAAGCTTGCGAGCAGAACGCGAGGGGCTAGGCCTGTTCAGTGGTTCGCTTGAACACCATGGCCTTCAGCCCGCCGTCGGGGTGGATGTCGGCGAACTCCGCCGGGTTTTCCAGGCGTTGGCTAAATGTCAGGCTGGGGGCCGCGCTGGCCATGCCTTCGATCAGGAATTCGGGGCCTATGGCCGGGTCGTTGATGCAGGCCAATACCTGGCCGTGTGGGGTCAGCAGTTCCGGCAGGCGGCGCAGAACCCGCTGATAGTCCTTGGTCAGGACGAAGCTGCCTTTCTGGAAGGAGGGCGGGTCGATGATGATCAAATCATAGGGCCCGCATCGGCTGATCTTGCCCCAGGAGTTGAACAAGTCATGACCGAGGAAATCGACCTTGCCCAGGTCGTGCTGATTGAGCCGGTGATTGTCCCGGCCGCGGTTCAGGGCGGACTTGGCCATGTCCAGGTTCACCACATGGGCCGCGCCGCCGGCAATCGCGGCCACTGAAAAGCCACAGGTGTAGGCGAACAGGTTGAGCACGCGTTTGCCCTGGGCCTGGGCCTGCACCCAGTTGCGGCCATGGCGCATGTCCAGAAACAGGCCGCAGTTCTGCTTTTTGCCCAGGTCCAGCTTGAAGCGCAGGCCATCCTCGCTGACCAGGCATTCATCGAGGGGCTCGCCCAGCAGGAACTCGGTGCTGCTGTCCGGCAGGTAGCGGTGCTGCAGCAGCAAGCTGTGGGCCTGGCTCTGGCGCCAGGCCGGGGACTCGGTCAGGTCCAGCAGCATCGCTTTCAAACTGGCCAGTTCGGTTTCGCCAGGCGCCCTGAACAAGGAAACCAGCAGTATCCCTTGCAGCCAGTCGGCGGTGATCTGCTCGAGCCCCGGCCAGCGCTGTCCGCGGCCATGGAACAGGCGTCGGACTTCATCGGGCGCGGCGCTTAACGCAGCGACCAGATGCTGCTGCAGGGTGTCGAGGGCTTCTGGGGTCATGGCTCGGGTGTTTTTCGAAAAGTGGCGCGCAGTTTAAACGGATCGGGTTGCTCAGGGGGGTGGAATGGGTGATGGGTATCGCTGGGCTCAACCGCATCCTACGCTTTCAACCCCTGCGCCTTGAGCCGCTTGTACAGGGTGTTGCGGCTGACCCCCAGGCTGCGGGCCAGGTGGGAGATAT
>DATDTH010000398.1:0-7565 GCA_035290985.1 Pseudomonas sp.
TGAACTCGTACATCATCGCGTCTTCGCCGACTATGGAGGCCACCGCGGTGGACGCCGCATCGATGATGTCGGCGCTCAGGGTCGAGCGCCGGAACATGAAGTCGACGAAGTTGCGGTTGGCGATTTCCTTGGTTTCGAAGATGGTTTCCAGGTAGGCCGCATATTCGGGGTGGATCAGACCGTCCTCGACTATGGTGAACAGCCCCTGGTGCATATTGGAAAACATGTTGGCGATATCTTCGTTTTTCTGCTTGAGAGCCGCGGTGCGCTCCTCGACCTTCTTCTCCAGGGTGCGGTTGTGCTCTTCGATCACCTCGACCATGCGGATGTTCTTGATGGTGGTCACCAGGGAACGGGCCAGCGAGGCGACGAACTCGTAATCGCTGTCGGCGAACACCACCTTGCTCACCTCACCGGAGAAGTTCATCACCCCGATCAGGATGTCCTTGTCCACCAGGGGCACGCAGAGCAGGGCCTTGGGCTTCTCGTTCTCCCCGCCGATATAGCCGCTGTCCTTGGTGGTATCGGGCACGAAGAGCGCCTGCTTGGACTCGGCCGCCCGGCCGATTACGCCCTCGCCCAGGGTGAAGGTGATGGCCGTGGGCGCACCGTCCATCTGCTTCGGTGGCAGGAAGGCCTTGGCCTCCAGCTCATTGTCCTTGTTGAACAGGTACACCGAGCCACGCTCGATGCCGATCTTGTCGTACATGGCGTGCAGCACCAGCTCGAGCGCCGTGTCCTGGTCCCGGGCCGCGGCGAGCGTGCCGCCGATGCGGTTGAGCTTGGCCAGGTCGATCATTTTCTTGCGGATCGCCAGGCGCATGGAATTGAAGTTCTGCGTCGCCAGGGCCAACAGGATGATCAGTATCACTATGGTGCTTTTGAAACCGAAGCCGACGCTGTCGCCCAGTTCGGACTGCAGGCGGTTGAACTGGGCATCGGCCGAAACCAGCACCTGGTCCAGCCCGGTCACGGCCAGCTGCACCGACGCCTTGGCGGCATTGAGTTTTTCCCAGGCCGTCTGCGCCTGGGTCAGTTGCTCGCGCTTGTGGTCCACCAGACTGGGTTGCGCCTTGAGCCGGGCGCGCAGGGCCTCCACGCGCGCATTGGTCTGCTCGATGATCCCGTCCGTGTCCATGGGCTGGAAGATCGGGACGACTTTTTCGAACCAGAACATCGCGCCATTGATGATGAACTCGAAATCGTCCTGGGCGCTTTCGAGCCGTTCGAGCTCACTGCTGTTCTGCAGTTCCTGGGCGGCCTTGGCGACGCCCGCCATCAGCGCATCGGCCTGGTTGGCGAAGCCCTGGGCCAGGGTCAAGTCCTTCTCGAAGGCCTTGGTGGGGGCTCTGAAGTTGACGATATCCATAAAGGCGAAGCCGACATCATCGGACAGCTCCATCACCTGTCGGACCTCGTCATCGGCTTTCTGCCGGGCGACCAGCACGGCCAGCTTGGCATCGAACATCTGCTCGACCGCGGCGGTGTAGGCGTCATAGTTCGTCTTGATGTCGACGACCAGCGGCGCCAGCTGTTCATCCTGTTGCGCCAGGGCTTCCAGCGCCTGGTAGCCGCGAGAAAACTCCTCGGCGCCCTTGTCGAAGTCGGTGCGGTAGGGGCGGATGTCTTCCTCGCTGAGGGCGTTGAAACCCAGGGCGCTCAGGTTGGCCAGTTTCAGCAATTGAATCTGGACCTTGTTGACTTCCCGGACCACCGGCACGGCCGTTTCATGCACCCGCTGGTTGGAGCGACTGATGTCGCTCAGGGTCCATAAGGACATGCCCCCTGAGATGGTCAGCAACAACAGAATAACGGCAAACCCCAACGCGACTTTCTGATTGAAACTGAGCTTTAACATGTGCGGGTTACCACCTGACAGAACCAATGTTTTTATTATTGTTGCGACCGCCTGCGTGCCCTCGCCCCCCTGGCCGAGCCGTCGCCGGCTTAGCCCGCCACCAGTTTCTGGATGGCGCCGAGGGCATTGGCCCCGTTGAAGGGTTTGACGATCCAGCCCTTGACCCCCGCCGCCTTGCCGCGGCTTTTCATATTGGGATCGTTCTCGGTGGTCAGCATGATGATATTGACGGTCTGGTTGCCCAACTCGCCGCGGATCTTCTCGGCCATGGTCAGCCCGTCCATGTTCGGCATATTGACGTCGGAGATGACCAGTTTGATCTGCCGATCGCCCTTGAGCTTGACCAGCCCGTCCTTGCCGTCGACAGCGGTCTCGACCGTGAAATTATTGGTCTTCAGAAATGCCGCGACTTCGTTGCGAATGGCCGCGCTGTCATCAACCACGAGTATCTGTGCCATGGAAAACTTACCCTTTTAATGTAGATAAATGGTCGTACAGGGATCCGGATTGCCCTCGCCTCCGACTTCCTCTAGAACAGTTCGAGGCTGCCACTTTCCACCAACTCCTCGACACTGTTGGCATCGGCCTCCAGGTAGTCTTCGGGCGACCAGCGGATATTGAAGATGAATTTCTGATAGAGCGTCACCGGCTCCAGCCGGTCGTGCAGGTCGCGCAAGCTGTACTTGAAACAGAGCTGGGGGCGGTCGGTACCGAAGGAAATGTATTCCTTGCACTGGTTCACCGTGATCGGAACGCTGATGCGCGTCTGGTCAGCGCTGACGGGCGGGTGCAAGGCCAGCAGCCGCGTGCGCAGGCCGCCCCAGGCCAGGTTGGTGATTTCGCTGAGCATGCCCATGACATCACGAAAGTCGACATTCTCGGTTTCGATGGCGGTGCGCCCGTCCTTTATCAGCCCGATCATGGGCTGTTCTTCCGACTGCACCATCATGTAACCGTTGAACCAGGGGGCCTCGACCGGCAGCAAGCTCAGAATATCGCCATAGGTCAGCTTGTCTTTCACCAGGTAAGGCAGCTCATTGCTCACCTCCACGTCGCGAAACAGGGCATTCAGGGCGCCATGGGTGACCTCCTCGATACGCCGGATCAGCGAAATGGGGTACTCGGTATTGGCCAGGTACTGGTCCAGCAAGTTTTTCAGGGTTTCCGGTTGGTCGATGCAATAAGCCCCGGCTATACCGGTGCGCTGCGCCAGGGGAATATCCTCGAGGTCCGTGCGATTTTCGCGCCGAATGAAGATGGGCAATTCCGGACGGATCGCGTGGATGCGCTGCGCCAACTGGAAACCGTTTTCGATGCCCTCGGCGCTGTCGACGCTGTGTTCGCAGATCAATACGGCGCCCAGATCGATATTGGTCTCGAGCCGCTTCATGGTGGAATGATCGGACTGCTTGACGCCTATCAGCCCATGCTCGCTGCAGAAGGTTTTCAGCTTCCCTTGTGCGCTTGGGTCATCTTCGAAAATCAATACCTTGCTGACTAGCCTTTTCTCGAAACCGATCATAGAGACATCACTCAGGGACAAAACCTTGGGCACTCAGAATAATTCCAGCTCACCGGCGTTATCGTCAGCGGCGCCCGTCTCGCCAGCCGTCTCCTGGTACGGCTGGAGGTTGAAATCATGCCCGTCCTTGAGGCTGAGCAAAATACTGGCCGCCAGGAAGGACGGCATGTTCGGCGCGATCATGGCGCAGGCGTGCACACCATGGGCAACCTCGACCGCATCCTCGAACCTGAGGCATGAGCGATCCAGCAGGTTGGGGGTCGACATCCCCAGCGGGGGGCAGGAACTCTGCAAGTTCTTTTTCAAGTTGCCGCACAGGCTGTTGCTCATCTCCAGCAAGTAATCCAGCTGGGCGCTGTCATCCAGGGTCTCGGCGTGGGTCGCCTCGGTCACGAAACGCTTGGTGGTCGCGTCCAGCGACAGGTGCAGCAGGCACATGATCCTGAACTTGAACGCCGAAATGGTCAGGACGATGCAGTGCTCATGGCGAATCTCATCCAGGCTGTCTACCTTGCTGATCTGCCAGGCCGCCGTGGGCGCGCAAGCCTTGAGCGTCTGTTCCAGGGTGCGCCGCAACAACCGCTGCAGGTCGGCATCGAGTTCGTGATTGGCCATCGGCTAGCGGCCGCCTTCCAGCGTCTGACTCAACTGACCGATTTGGCTCTGCACGCCGTGAATGGCGGTGACTATCATCTGGCCGCCGGCTTGCACGTCCTGAAACGCCAGGGTGGCGATCAGGGCATTCTTGTTCAGGTTGCTGCGGTAGTCCTCGTTCAGGCTCTGGGCACTGGTGGAGAGCTTTCTCACCTCGTCGGCCACCACCGCGAAACCGCGGCCGGAATCGCCGGCGCGGGCCGCCTCGATGGCCGCATTCAGTGAAAGGATGGCGATCTGGCCGACGATGCTTTTGAAGTCGACTATCTGCTTTTGCATGATTTTGTTGTGCACCATGATGCCGTTCATGCCTTCATGCCAGCGCTCGATGGTGGCGGTGATATCCAGCAACTCCTGCACGGTCACAGTGACCCGGCTCACGCCGGCGTCCAACCCCTGGTACAGGGACTGGCGCTCCTGGGTGAGCCGGCTCAGTTGCTGCTCCAGCCCGTCCAGCACCTGCGCATGTTCCTGAAGCAGCGCCTGGGACTCCTGTCGAGCCTGTTGCTGGGCCAAAGCCAGCGCCTGATTGAGCGCGGCTATCTGTTCGTCGCTGTGCTGCTTGTGCTGCGCCAGCACCTCCGGAAGCAGCATCGCGGCGCGCTGCGCCTCACTGGACGCCAACGCCTGCTGCAACTGGGCGAGCGCCTTGGCATGGCGTGTGCGCATCAGCCAGAACGCCACGGCAGCGGCCAGCAGGATGAACAACAGGGTCGCGATCTCGCCCCCTGAAGTGGAGCTTGAAGTGCCGTTTGGAACACTCGCGGCGAGGGCCTGCCCAGCGGGCGCAATGCCGAATGCGAGGCCGAGATAGGCGATTTTTGCGGTCAACTGCATGAAAAATCTCCGCAATTACGCTGAATAACCCTGAGCATAGAAGAACCGCCAAAAAAACACACACCCACTGGATAAAGCACAACGGACTCATCGTCAACGGCTATATGCGCCTTCCGGGTTCGCGGCCACCCCGCCACGCATGATTCCACTATGACATTACTGCGAACCCACCAAAAGCCCGGGCCGCGCCAATGGCGGCCCGAGACCCGGGAGGCGGGATAAACGGCCCGGCGCACGGCTCGAATCCTGTCCGACACGTCAACCGGGCCAGTTTTCAGATAAGGCCTAGACTCTCTCGAACGCGCTTATGCGCCGCCCTTAAAAAACAAGAGCCAGGAGCTATCACCATGCGTTACGCCCACCCCGGCAGCGAAGGCGCCCTCGTGTCCTTCAAGCCCCGTTATGGCAACTACATCGGCGGTGAATTCGTCGCGCCGGTCAAGGGCCAGTACTTCACCACCACCTCACCGGTCAACGGCCTGCCCATCGCCGAATTCCCCCGTTCCACGGCCGAAGACATCGACAAAGCCCTGGACGCCGCCCACGCCGCCGCGGCGGCCTGGGGCACGACCTCGGCCCAGGAGCGCTCGAATGTTCTACTGCGCATCGCCGAGCGCATGGAGCAGAACCTCGAACTGCTGGCCATCACCGAGACCTGGGACAACGGCAAGGCCGTGCGCGAGACCCTGAACGCCGATATCCCGCTGGCCATCGACCATTTCCGCTATTTCGCCGGCTGCATCCGGGCTCAGGAAGGCAGCGCCGCCGAGATAGATGGCAACACTGTCGCCTACCATATCCACGAACCCCTGGGCGTGGTCGGGCAGATCATCCCCTGGAACTTTCCGATCCTGATGGCCGCCTGGAAGCTCGCCCCGGCCCTGGCCGCCGGCAACTGCGTGGTGCTCAAACCCGCCGAACAGACGCCCCTGGGCATCAGCGTGCTACTGGAGCTGATCGGCGACCTGCTGCCGGCCGGGGTGCTGAACGTGGTGCAAGGCTTCGGCAAGGAGGCCGGCGAGGCCCTGGCCACCAGCAAACGCATCGCCAAGATCGCCTTCACCGGCTCCACCCCGGTGGGCGCGCACATCATGAAATGCGCGGCGGAGAACATCATCCCCTCCACCGTCGAGCTGGGCGGCAAGTCGCCGAACATCTTCTTCGAAGACATCATGCAGGCCGAGCCGACTTTTATCGAAAAAGCTGCCGAGGGCCTGGTACTGGCCTTCTTCAACCAGGGCGAGGTCTGCACCTGCCCGTCACGCGCTCTGATCCAGGAATCCATCTACGACGCCTTTATGGCCGAGGTGATGAAGAAGGTCCTGCAGATCAAGCGTGGCGACCCTCTGGACACCGAAACCATGGTCGGCGCCCAGGCCTCCGAGCAGCAGTTCGACAAGATCCTGTCCTACCTGGAAATCGCCAAGAACGAGGGCGCCGAACTGCTCACCGGCGGCCAGGTGGAAAAACTCGCCGGCAGCCTGGGCGGCGGTTACTACATCCAGCCGACCCTGCTCAAGGGCCACAACCAGATGCGGGTGTTCCAGGAAGAGATCTTCGGCCCGGTGGTCAGCGTCACCACCTTCAAGGACGAAGCCGAAGCCCTGGCCATCGCCAACGACACCGAATTCGGCCTGGGGGCTGGGCTCTGGACCCGCGACGTCAACCGCGCCTACCGCATGGGCCGGGCGATCAAGGCCGGCCGGGTCTGGACCAACTGCTACCACCTGTACCCGGCCCACGCCGCGTTCGGCGGCTACAAGAAGTCCGGCGTCGGTCGCGAAACCAACAAAATCGCCCTGGAACACTACCAGCAGACCAAGAACCTGCTGATCAGCTATGACATCAACCCGCTGGGCTTCTTTTGAGCCGTTAAGCCCTCACTCCGCCAGACCCCGGTCTGGCGGAACCGCGCCGCCGCACAGCGCAACCTGTCGGCGCTGGACACCCGAAGCGCGGATAATTTGGCCTTCCGGACAAATCAAACGCTTGCTTTGATTGCACTTTCTATCTTCTTTGAGGCAGCATCGGATCGGTTGCTGGCATAGCATCTGCATGACCCAACCTGCCCTAAACCTATCGAAGTAGAGGCCCGCCATGCGCATCGTCCAAGCCACCCTGGAGCATCTGGACCTGCTGACCCCGCTGTTCGTCATCTACCGTGAATTCTACGGCGAACGCGCCTTCCCCGATTCCTCACGCAAATTCCTCGAAACCCGCCTGCGCCGCAAGGAGTCGGTGATCTACCTGGCCCTGGCCGATGACGAAGACCGGCTGATGGGGTTTTGCCAGCTCTACCCCAGCTACTCCTCGCTATCGCTCAAGCGGGTCTGGATCCTCAACGACATCTATGTCGCCGAAGACGCCCGCCGCCAACTGGTGGCCGACCGCCTGCTGCAGACCGCCAAGAAAATGGCCAAGGAAACCCAGGCCGTGCGCATGCGTGTCGCCACCAGCCGCGACAACGATGTGGCGCAGAAGGTCTACGAGTCGATCGGCTTCGTCGAAGACGAACAGTTCAAGAATTACGTACTGCCGATCAACGACGACTGATCACCAAGATGCCCTCGCAGGGCACGCGGGGCGGTTTTCGTAACCCATACACGGATGCAATCTGGGCCCTCTGGTGTACTGCCTTCGGCGTGTACAGCCTACTTGAACGGAATCAGCATGCTGGCACGCGTTTTTTCGGGC
>DATDTH010000399.1:0-6784 GCA_035290985.1 Pseudomonas sp.
CCGGTTTTCCGCGCGGCTAAGCAGCTCGATCGAAAAGCACCTCGGCGAAACCCAGCATGACCGGAGCTGGTCAATGCTGGGTTTCGCTTCGCTCTACGCCAGCCTACGCTTCGTCCAAAATAACGGCTCTACACCCGCCTAGAGCATTTTCGCCTTACCTTTGTCCGTCAGGCGGCTCGACGTATGTGGCATGCACACGGGGCGATAGGGTTTCTTGTGTCGGCAGATGGACTTTTCGTGCAAATGCTCCAGGCCTCGGCGTACCCATGGCGGCCTTGCGCGACAAATGACCACAGCTGAAAGCAGGAGACAAAGCGCTACTCTTTGGTCATTGCTTGATCCAGGTCAAGGTCCGCTTTGGATTTGCCTGTAAGCCGCTCCGCCCCTCGTAGTATTTCCGCTGACAAGAACAATTTCGGCCCCTCGCACTCCAAAAACTGGAGCGAGCCGAGGCCGGCTGCTGTTCGGCGAACGCCGTATCACCTGAATAGAGGACATCCCATGTTCGGATTGGAGGCACTCGATCTCGCCCGGATCCAGTTCGGCTTCACCATTTCCTTCCATATCGTCTTTCCGGCCATCACCATCGGCCTGGCCAGCTACATGGCGGTCCTGGAAGGTCTGTGGCTGAAGACGCGGCAGGAGGTCTACCGCGACCTCTACCATTTCTGGTCGAAGATCTTCGCGGTCAACTTCGGCATGGGCGTGGTCTCCGGCCTGGTCATGGCCTATCAGTTCGGCACCAACTGGAGCGCCTTCTCCGACTTCGCCGGGGCGGTGACCGGCCCGCTGCTGACCTACGAGGTGCTGACCGCCTTCTTCCTGGAGGCCGGGTTCCTCGGCGTCATGCTGTTCGGCTGGAACCGGGTGGGGCCGGGGCTGCACTTCTTCTCGACCCTGATGGTGGCCATCGGCACGCTGATCTCGACCTTCTGGATCCTGGCCTCCAACAGCTGGATGCACACGCCCCAGGGGTTCGCGATCATGGACGGGCGGGTGATCCCGACCGACTGGTTCGCGGTGGTGTTCAACCCGTCCTTCCCTTATCGCCTGGCGCATATGGCCACGGCGGCTTTTCTGGCCACGGCCTTTTTCGTCGGGGCCTCGGCGGCCTGGCACTTGCTGCGCGGGCGGGACAACCCGGCGATCCGGCGAATGCTGTCGATGGCCATGTGGATGGCCCTGATAGTCGCGCCCATCCAGGCGGTGATCGGCGACTTCCATGGCCTCAATACCCTCAAATACCAGCCGGCCAAGATCGCCGCGATCGAGGGCCACTGGGAAAACCACGGCGACGAGCCGACCCCCTTGATTCTGTTCGGCTGGCCCGACATGCAGGCCGAGGAAACCCGTTTCAAACTGGAAATTCCGGCCTTGGGCAGCCTGATCCTGACCCACAGCCTGGATAAACAGGTGCCGGCGCTGAAGGACTTCGCCGCCGAGGACAGGCCCAACGCGACCATCGTCTTCTGGACCTTTCGCACCATGGTCGGTCTGGGGCTGCTGATGATAGTTACCGGGCTCTGGGGGCTGTGGCTGCGCCTGCGCGGCAGGCTGTTCGAGACCCGGGCCTTCCTGCACCTGGCCCTGTGGATGGGCCCGTCGGGCATCATCGCCATCCTGGCCGGCTGGTACACCACCGAGATCGGCCGGCAGCCCTGGGTGATCCATGGCCTGATGCGCACCGCCGATGCCTCGTCCGGGCACGGTTTCGCCCAGATGAGCCTGACTCTGGGGCTGTTCGTGCTGGTCTATTTCGCCCTATTCGGGGTCGGCATCGGCTACATGCTGCGCCTGGTGCGCAAGGGGCCGGTCACCGACGAAGGCAAGGAAACCGGCGCCGGCGGTCCCGGCCAGCAGCGGACACCGGCCCGGCCGCTGTCCGCCGCGGACGAGGGTTTTGACGAAAACAACGGCGACCACCTGGGCGAGAGGAACTGAGCATGGGCATCGATCTTCCACTGATCTGGGCCATCATCATCGTCTTCAGCATCATGATGTACGTGGTCATGGACGGCTTTGACCTGGGCATCGGCATCCTCTTTCCCTGGGTCAAGGACAAGTCCGAACGGGACGTGATGATGAACACCGTAGCGCCGGTCTGGGACGGCAACGAAACCTGGCTGGTGCTGGGCGGCGCCGGCCTGTTCGGGGCCTTCCCGCTGGCCTACTCGGTGGTGCTCAGCGCGCTCTACCTGCCGCTGATCTTCATGCTGCTGGGGCTGATCTTTCGCGGGGTGGCCTTCGAGTTCCGCTTCAAGGCCAAGGACAGTAAACAGCACATCTGGGACAAGGCCTTTATCGGCGGTTCGCTGACGGCGACCTTCTTCCAGGGCATGGCCCTGGGCGCCTACATCGACGGCATTCCGGTGCTGAACCGTGCCTATGCCGGCGGCCCGCTGGACTGGTTCACGCCCTTCTCGGTGTTCTGCGGCCTGGCGCTGATCGCCGCCTATGCGCTGCTGGGCTGCACCTGGCTAATCATGAAGACCGAGGGCCGGCTGCAGAAACAGATGCACGATCTGGCCCGCCCGCTGGTGTTCGTGGTGCTGGGGGTGACCGGCATCGTCAGCATCTGGACGCCCCTGGCCCATGCCGCCATCGCCGAGCGCTGGTTCAGCCTGCCGAACCTGTTCTGGTTTATCCCGGTGCCGCTGCTGGTGCTGCTGACCAGCTTCTCGCTGCTGCGCGGCATCCAGCGCAACGCCAACCACACGCCCTTTATCCTGACCCTGATCCTGATTTTCCTCGGCTACAGCGGCCTGGGTATCAGCCTGTGGCCGAATATCATCCCGCCGACGGTGTCGATCTGGCAGGCGGCCGCGCCGCCCCAGAGCCAGGGTTTCATGCTGGTCGGCGCGCTGTTCATCATCCCCTTCATCCTGATGTACACCGCCTGGAGCTACTACGTGTTCCGCGGCAAGGTCACCCCGGACCAGGGGTATCACTGATGACAGATGCAGAAAAGAAACCGCTGTGGCAACGCCTGGCCTGGCTGGTCACCATCTGGAGCGCCAGCGTACTGGCCCTGGGGACCGTTGCCTGGCTGCTGCGCCTGTTTATGCAGGCGGCGGGGATGGGGGCGCCGTAAAGATGGATTGGTTGTACAGCGGGGTTGCCGGGAAATGTGCAACGCCAATTAATTCGATGGGTATCGCTGCGCTCAACCCATCCTACGTACTGCGCCTGTTTATGAGCGCGGCGGGCCTGGGCACACCCTGAAGGGGCGTGCCGCCGGGGCCTATTTGATCGCCTTGAGCACCACGAACTTGGGGTTGGCGGCCACCTGCTCGACACCGCGGAATAGGCGCTTGAGCTTGGCGTGATAGCCCAGGTGACGGTTGCCGACTATCCAGAGTTCGCCGTTCCTCACCAGGGCCGCCTGGGCCTGCTGGAACATGCGCCAGGCGAGAAAATCGCCGACCACCTGCTGCTGGTGGAAGGGCGGGTTGCACAGCACCAGGTTCAGCGAGTCCGCCGGCTGGCCGGCCAGGCCGTCGCCCGGACGAATCTCCACCGGTCGCTCGCCCAGGGCCGCGCGCCAGTTCTCGGCGGCCGATTGCACCGCCATATAGGACTCGTCCACCAGGGTCAGTCGCGCCAGGGGATTGAGCAGGGCGCAGGCGATCCCGAGCACGCCGTTGCCGCAGCCCAGGTCCGCCACAGCGGCGTCTTCCAGGTTGCGCGGCAGATGCGGCAGGAAGGCGCGGGTGCCGATGTCCAGGCCTTCGCGGCAGAAGACGTTGGCGTGGTTGAGCAGGCTGATGGCGGGCGTGTCCAACTGGTAGCGGGTCGGGTAGGGCGAGCGCGGCGCGACCTTGTCCACCGGGGTGGCGACCAGCAGGCGGGCCTTCTTCACCGCCAGCGAGGCCTGCATCGGGCCTATGTATTGCTCCAGCAGATCGCCGGCGGCCCGTGGCAGGTGCTTGACCATGGCTCCGGCGACCACCCGGGCACCGGGTGCCAGTTGGCCGTGCAGGCGGATCAGTTGTTCTTCCAGCAGGGCCAGGGTCTTGGGCACGCGGATCAGCACCCAGTCGAACGGTCCCGTGGCTGTCTGGCTGGCCGGAACGAAGGTCACAGTGTCGGCGGGCAGGTCGTTGTGGGTCAGGTTGTGCCTGAGCGCCAGGGCGCCGAGGTGCGAGTCGCCGCTGCTGGTGACCCGCGCCTTGCCCGCCAGGCTTGCCGCCAAAGCGCCGAAGCCGTCGTTGAGGATCAGCACCCGGGTTTCAGGTGAAACGCCCTGTTCGGCCAGGTGGGCGAGCAGGTATTCGTCGGCCGCGTCGAAGGCTTGCAAGGGGTCGTCGTGCTGGGGCGGCTGACGCTGCAGTTCGAGGCTGGCAAAGGCTGTGGTGAAGACCGGCATGACGGGACTCTGGAATACGGGATTGCGCTGCAAGTCCCTGGGGGAAAACTCGCCTGAACCACCATTTTACGGGTTTTTAACCCGCGGCGACGCAGAGGTTGCGGATGCCCCTATAAAGCACCGGTGTTCCTGGGCGGTTCTTTACGCGAGACTGCAGTCATAACTCACCCAGGCGAGGGCGGAAGATGAGCGTCAGCGACGACAAGTTCACCCGGGAAAAACTGCTGGAGGTGCGCCCCTGGTCGCCGACCCTGTTCAGTCTGCGCTGCACCCGCGATCCGCACTTTCGCTTTCGCGCGGGCCAGTTCGCTCGGCTCGGGGTGACCAAGGCCGATGGCACTGTGGTCTGGCGGGCCTACTCGATGCTTTCGGCACCCCATGACGAGTACCTGGAGTTCTTTTCCATCGTGGTGCCGGACGGCGAGTTCACCAGCGAACTGAGCCGTCTCGAAGCCGGTGATTCGCTGCTGGTGGAACGCCAACCCTACGGTTTTCTGACCCTGGATAGGTTCGTCGATGGTCGCGACCTCTGGCTGCTGGCTACCGGCACCGGCCTGGCCCCCTTCCTTTCCATCCTGCAGGACTTCGAGGTCTGGCAGCGTTTCGAGCGCATCGTGCTGGTCTATAGCGCGCGGACCGGGGTGGAGCTGGCCTATCAGGAGCTGATCGGCCAGCTGATGCAGCGCGACTACCTGGAGGAATACGCCGGCAAGCTGACCTACCTGCCGGTGGTCACCCGCGAGACGCTGCCCGGCGCCCTGGGGGGACGCATCACCGGCCTGATCGCGACGGGCGAGCTGGAGCGGGCCGCCGGCCTGGCCCTGACGGCCGAGCATTCGCGGGTGATGCTGTGCGGCAACCCGCAGATGATCGAGGACTGCCGCACCCTGCTCAAGCAGCGCGACATGCAACTGAGCCTGAACCGACGCCCCGGCCAGGTGGCGGTGGAGAACTATTGGTAGTTCATGGCGCTGAGACCGTCACTCCCGCGCAGGCGCTGGGTTTCGCCAAAAAACGGCTCCAGGTAGGGTGTATTCGCCGAAGGCAGTTTTCGTAGATAAGCCTTGGCGCAATCCGGGGCAGTGGGTTTCGACGAAGCGCTGGTAGGCCGTAGGTCGGGTTAGCGAAGCGTAACCCGACCTACGAAAAGCGAATGTGCCTGCTCTGGCAGACCGGGCGGGTGCAACCCGCGTATCGAAAGCAGTGGCGCTGAGCCTCAGGGCTTGTCCTGCTGGCCCTTGAGCAGGTCGCGGATTTCGCTGAGCAGGGTTTCCTCGGGGCTCGGTGCCGGCGGCAGGCTGGGGGCCACGGCTTCCTCGCGCTTGAGGCGGTTGATCGCCTTGACCCCGATGAAGATGGCGAAGGCGACGATGATGAAATCGAGGATGGTCTGGATGAACTTGCCGTAGCTGAGGACCACGGCCGGCAGGTCGCCCTCGGCGGCCTTGAGCACGATCGCCAGGTCGGTGAAGTCCACCCCGCCTATCAGCAGGCCGATCGGCGGCATGACCACATCGCCGACGAAGGACGAGACGATCTTGCCGAAGGCCGCGCCTATGATGATGCCGACAGCCATGTCGACCACATTGCCCTTGACCGCGAAGGCCTTGAATTCCGAGAGGATGCTCATCTCCATTCCCTTTGATTTTGTTGATAATCAGGCCGCGAGTTTACTGAAGTCCCGGGCGCTTGCCAGCATCGGTATCAGTCTGGGAAGCGCAACTCGGGCAGTGACTCGAAACCGGGTTTGGCGAACAGGTAGCCCTGGAACAGTTCCACGCCCATGGCGCGCAGGGCCTCGAGTTCGCCCGGGGTTTCGATGCCTTCGGCTATCACCCGGATCTTCAGCTTGCGGCACATGTCCAGGGTGGCTTCCACCAGGATCTGCCGCACGCGATCCTGGTCGATGCCGCGGATCAAGTCCATGTCCAACTTGATCAGGTCTGGCTGGAAGTCGGCGAGCAGGTTGAGGCCGGCGTAGCCTGCACCGAAGTCGTCGATGGCGGTCATGAAGCCCTGCTTGCGGTAGGCCCTGAGGATGCCAGTGAGGTGATCGATATCCAGCACCTGCTCCTGCTCGGTGACCTCGAAGATGATCCGCTGCAGGGGGAAGTTATAGCGCTGCGCCGCTTCCAGGGTCGCGCGGATGCAGGTTTCCGCTCGGTACACGGCATTGGGCATGAAATTGATCGAGACCATGGCCGGAACTTGCAACCTGGCCGCCCACTCAAGGGCCTTGATCCGGCAGCTCTGGTCGAAGGCGTAGCGGTTCTCGTCCGTGAGCCGGGCCAGCAGGCTGGCGGCCGATTCGCCGTTGCTGCCGCGGACCAGGGCTTCATGGGCGAAGACCTGCCGGGTGGCAAGGTTGATGATCGGCTGGAATGCCATGCTGATGGGGAAATCCAGCCCTTTACCATC
>DATDTH010000400.1:0-7306 GCA_035290985.1 Pseudomonas sp.
CCGCCCGCCTCGAGGTACTGGACTACAACCCGGGGGCTGCCGCCCATAGTGGCCAGCTAAGGGCCGAACTGGCCAGAACCGGTCGGCCAATCGACCTCTATGACCAGATGATCGCGGGACACGCCCGCTCTCTGGGGTTAATCCTGGTCACGAACAACAGACGTGAGTTCGACCGTATAGAGGGGCTGCGCGTGGAGGACTGGGTAAAGGGGGCGTGATGGCCTGGCTGGAGCCGCCGCTCGAACAAGTCGATCCCCCTCGCGCTCCAATGGGAGGATACTGAAGCGCTCACTCTGTGGAGAATGATTATGCCCTGGTATGCCTGGTTGATATTGATCCTGGCCATCGGCAGCATCGTCGGTGGCCTGATGCTGCTGCGCGATACGGCCAAACCCTTGCCACTGACGAAAGAGCAACTCAAGCGCATCCATGCCCGTAACCTCGAGAACGATGCCAAGGACGCTCAGGACCGCTAGCCTCGTCCTCGGCCTCCTGCTGGCCAGCTGTGTCCATCAGCCTCCCGCCCCGGCCCCAGGCGATCCCGAATGCGCCACGTTGTTCGCCGCCCGAGACAGGCTCAGCGCCGCCAGCGCCGACGGCCAATACCGGCCTCTCAGGGGCTTTGCCGGCCTGCGCAGCGACCGGTTGCTGGCAGCCCTGGGACCCCGCGCCAGCAGCCCGGCACAACGTCGCCTGTGGTTGCAGCGACTGGCCGAGCGGGATGCCGAAGCCAGCCGCATCGAACTCGGCAATCTGCCGCCCGCGGCCCAGGCCGACTGGCTCGGCCCGCACCAGCAGGCGCGCCTCGCCACCTGCCGGGCGGAGCAAGTGGAACACCTGAGCCACGACCCCGTTGCCTTCGCCCAAGCCCTGGCCGCGACCCGGGTGCCCGACGACTACAACGGCTGGGCGCGGATACTCGGCGCCTACCCCCTGTTCGCGCCCTTCTACCGGCGCGGCATCGCTGCCTGGCAAGCCCAGGCGGCCCAGGCCACGGCGCCGCCGGATTCCGCCCGCTGGCTGGCTTACCAACCGCTCGATAGCATTGCCGCCCCCCTGGGCCCGGTGCGGCAGGACGCCCTCGGCCTGCCGCAACCCAGCGCCGAACAGCGCGCGACCCTGTTCGCCCGGCATGCGCCGACCCTGCGCATAGAACAATTCGGTCGCGCCGATCGCCTCGGCAGCCCCGGCTTCGACCGCGATGGACGCACCTTCGATACCCAAGCACCGCAGCTGTACCAGCACCTGGGCTGGAGCAGGCTCGAGGGTCGCTGGCGCCTGCAACTGGTTTACCAGCTCTGGTTCAGCCACAGGCCCAAACCTCAGCCCCTGGATCTGTATGGCGGCGAACTGGATGGGCTGATCTGGCGGGTGACCCTGGACGACCAGGGCGACGCCTGGCTCTACGACGCCATCCACCCCTGCGGTTGCTGGCATGCCTTCTTTTTGCCGAGCGACTCGCCGCTGCATTTCCGCCAGCCGGCGGACCAGGAAGCCCGCCAGGCACACCGCCTGGCCCAGGACGGGCGCCGCGCCGCGACCCTGTGGCTGACGGGTGGCGAGCACGCCCTGGCCTGGGTCGATGACCGCCGCCCTGCCTACCCGGCCATCGGTTACCGGCGCGGTGAACTCGATCAGTTGCGCCAACTGCCCCATCCCCAGGGCCGGCGCAGCCTCTATGAAGCCGACGGCCTGGTGGCGGGCAGCGAACGGCTGGAGCGCTGGCTGTTATGGCCTTCGGGGGTGCCTTCGCCGGGGGCGATGCGCCAATGGGGACGCCACGCCACGGCCTTCGTCGGCCGCGCCCAGTTCGACGATCCCCATCTGCTGGAACGCTATTTTTTCGTGCCGTAGGGCGGACTCGGCGCGCTGTACAGCGACAGTCCGCCGAAGCGCTCAGGGTGCCGGCTCCGCGACCACCGAAGGTGTGACGACAATCTGATAGGGGTCGAAAATCGCGTTCAGCTGGCCGCTGCGGCGCAATTGCTCCAACAATTCCCGGAACCTGGGCGCCCCGATCGGGGCATGGGGCCGCAACAGCGCATGGTGGCGGTAATGCTGATCGATTCGCTCCGAGACCAGCAATTGGCGCTGGTAAGCGCCATGGCGCTGGAAGAAGTCCCCCAGGTAGGAGCGCGTCACCAGGGCGATATCCGCCCGCTCCTTGAGGATCATCAGCAAGTTGCTGTCATGGGAATAGGTCAGGGTCGCGTTGAATTCCCGGGCGAGAAACTTGGGTTCAGAATTGAAGCCGGCGAACTGGTAGTGATAGCCGCTGTACAACGCCAGGCGCTTGCCTGCGAGCCCATTGAAATAGCCCTGATCACGCCCCGCCACCTGGCGCCCGACGAATACCTCCGCATCTTCCAGGCCCATGTCGACCGTACCATGGGGGATGGTTTGCCATCCCCATTCGGGGTTTTCGAAAATGGCCATGTCGATCCGCCCCTGCTCGAAGTCGCGGAAACGCCGCTTGATCGAGGTCGGTACCAAGACGAAACGGTAGTCGCTCTGGGCCTGGTTCAGCGCTTCGAGCAACTCCGGCAACAGCCCGCCTATCTGCTCCTGGCGCGGCTCGAGCACATAGGGCGGGAAATGCGCCCCGCCGACGCGCACTTCCTGCGCGGCCAGGGCGGACAAACCGAACATCATCCCTAAACTCAGCACCAGTCCTTGCAACAACAGGCGCATGGAATGCGGCATACGGACCTCAAAGATAGCGAACTGCCAGCAGCGTACTCCTGCCTAAGTTGACTGCCTAGACCATTTTTCAGTCGGCCGTCTGTGGCGCAACCATCGCCAGATGGTAGCGATCGAGCAAGAGTTGCAACTGACCCGTGCTGCGCAGCCGCTGCATCAGGTCGGCAAAGGCTTGCCCATCCAGGGGCGCCTGCGGTCGTAACAGGGCATGGTGGTGGTACATCTGATCGACCCGTTGGGAGACCAGGAAAGCCCCATTTTGTTGCGGATGGCGCTCGAGGTAAAGCCGCAGGTAGGAACGCGTGATCACGGCGATATCCGCCCGCCCCCGCAGCAGCATCAGCAGGTTGCTGTCGTGGGAATAGGTCATCACGGCGTTGTACCGCTGCGTCAGATACTCCTGGTCGGCATTGAAATCGGCAAAGCCGTAGTGATAGCCGTTGTACAGGGCCAGGCGCTTGCCCTTGAGGTCGGCGAAATAGACCTGGTCCCGCTCCGGTTGCGCCTGGGCCACATAGACCTCGGCATCCTCGATCTGCAGATCGACCGAATCCATGGGGATATCCTGCCACCCCCAACTCGGCGACTCGAACAGGATCAGGTCGAAACGGCCCTGCTGAAAATCCCGGTAGCGCCGGCTCACGGCCGTCGGCACCAGTTCGAAGCGGTAGCGGTCCTGAACCTGGTTCAGCAGCACCAGCAACTCCGGCACCAGGCCCTCGAGGGTCTGGCTTTCCGGTTTAATACTGTAAGGCGGAAAGTGGTAGGCACCCACCCGCACCAACTCGCGGGCCCAGGAGGGGCAGGCGTGAAGGCTGAGAAGAAGCAGTAGAATTTTGAACAACACGTGCAAAAGGCACCTCGACACAGCAAAGATTCGTCTGCCGTCGGAAGACAGCATTGGGGGACCTCCTGTGTCCAACCGGCAATACATCTGGTTAGAGCCTAGTCGATCCTGCCGGCGCTGACTTGATCACCAGCGACAAAGCCTCCTCGGCCAACTGGTCCAGGGTCATGGGCCCCTCGGGGCGAAACCAGGTGGTGGTCCAGGACAGCGCGCCGGTGAGGAAACGCCGCTGGATAAAGGGGTCGGCCTGAAAATAACCGGCCGCCTTCGCCTCCCCCAGTACCTCGAGCCAAAGGGCTTCATAGCGTTCACGCAGGGCCAGGACATGGGCCTGGCCGGCGTCGGACAACGACCGCCATTCATAGACCAGCACCGCCATCGCCTCGCCCGTTCCGCCCATGATCGACTGCAGTTCGCAGCGGATCAGCGCCAATACCCGCCCACGCAGGTCCTCGGCCTCGGCCAGCGCGGCCTGCATCAGGGCCGTGTTGTAGTTGATAGTCTCCTCCATCACCGAGCGCAGGATTTCGTCCTTGCTCTTGAAGTGGTGAAAGATGCTGCCGGACTGGATACCCACCGCACTGGCCAGGTCGCGCACCGTGGTGCGCTCGTAGCCCTTGCTGCGGAACAGGTGGGCCGCCATCTGCAGCAGCTTGCCGCGGGCACTGTCGGGGTCGGTGATCTGCCCACTGCTTACCAATGCCTGCATCACCGCCTGGGCTTTTAGATCATCCACACTCAATTCCCCTGCCGCACGGATCGGGCTATCCCGGGCGGTGTCATATATTTCCAGCAAGTACTTGTCGTTATTGAGGAATTTAAGCTGCAGCCGCCGGCCAAGCAAGCGCTTGGGCAGATTCAGGGTGGAAAAATGACGATTGCGGGCTTTTCAACCAAGCGCTTGCTTGGTAATGTTCCGCCATCACATGAATGGATTGCGGAGCCTGGCCATGACAAAAAGCGTACGCATCGGTTGCGCCTCCGCCTTCTGGGGCGACACCTCCACCGCCGCCGCGCAGTTGGTGCATGGCTGCGAGCTGGATTACCTGGTGTTCGACTACCTGGCCGAAGTCACAATGTCGATCATGGCCGGCGCACGGATGAAGAAGCCCGATGAAGGCTATGCCAGCGACTTTATCGAGGTGCTGGCGCCGCTGCTGGGTGATATCGCCGCCAAGAAGATCCGCGTCATCAGCAATGCCGGCGGGGTCAACCCGGCGGCCTGTGCCACGGCCCTGGCGGCCGCCTGCGAGAAAGCCGGCGTCGACCTGAAGATCGCCGTGCTGCACGGCGACAACCTGCAGCCGCACCTGGGCGAACTGGCCAAGGCCGGCACAGTGGAAATGTTCAACGGCAGCGCCCTGCCACCCTTCTGCGTATCGGTGAACGCCTACCTCGGCGCCCCCGGTATCGTTGAAGCACTCAAGCTCGGCGCCGATATCGTCATTACCGGCAGGGTGGTCGACAGCGCGGTGGTCAGCGCGGCCCTGGTGCATGAATTCGACTGGGTCTGGAGCGATTACGACAAGCTGGCCCAGGCCGCCCTGGCCGGTCATATCATCGAATGCGGCGCCCAGTGCAACGGCGGCAATTTCACCGACTGGGAAAGCGTGCCGGATTACGAGCATATCGGCTTTCCGGTGGTGGAGGTTTCCGCCGATGGCAGCTTCGTGGTGAGCAAGCCCGCCGGCACCGGCGGCCTGGTCACGCCCTTTACCGTCGGCGAGCAGATGCTCTATGAGATCGGCGACCCGCGCGCCTACCAGCTGCCGGACGTGATCTGCGACTTCACCCAGGTGCGGCTTGCCCAGGTGGGTGAAAACCGGGTCGAACTCAGGGGCGCCCGCGGCCTGCCGCCCACGGCGCAGTACAAGGTCAGCGCCACCTATCCGGACGGCTTCCGCTGCACCGCCAGCTGCCTGATCGCCGGCATCGATGCCGTGAAGAAGGCCGAACGGGTCAGTCAGGCGATCATCCGCAAGACCGAGGAGCTGTTTATCGCCCGCGGCTGGGGCCCCTACACCGAGGTCAATATCGAACTGCTGGGCAGCGAAGCCACTTACGGCGCCCATGGCCGACGCCAGGACAGCCGGGAGATCGTGGTCAAGCTGGCAGTGCGCCACAGCAAGAAGGAAGCCCTGGTGCTGTTCTCCCGCGAGATCGCCCAGGCCGCCACCGGCATGGCCCCCGGCCTGACCGGCATAGTCGGCGGCCGCCCCAGCGTGTACCCGGTGATCCGCCTGTTCTCCTTTCTCACCGATAAAACTCACTGCCAGCTGGAAGTGGAACTGGCGGGCGAACGCCGGCCCCTGAGCCTGCCGGCGCTGGCCCGGCTCGACCCGGCCATGATCGCCGCCGACCTGCCCGCCCCCTTGCCCCAGGGCCAGGCCGACGCCTGCCTGCCGCTAGTCAAGCTGGCGGTGGCGCGCTCCGGCGACAAGGGCAATCACAGCAATATCGGCGTCATGGCCAGAAAGCCCGAGTACCTGGCGTGGATCGCGGCTGCGCTGAGCGAGGGCGCCGTGGCCGAATGGTTCCAGCATGTGCTCGAACCGCACACCGGCAAGGTCTCGCGCTGGTACCTGCCCGGCAGCCATAGCCTGAACTTCCTGTTGGAAAACGCCCTGGGCGGCGGCGGCATCGCCAGCCTGCGCATCGACCAGCAAGGCAAGGCCTTCGCCCAGCAGTTGCTGGAATTCCCGATCCCGGTGCCCCAGGCACTGGCTGACAGCCTGTCACAAGGACACTAACGATGGCATACGACTCAGTCTTCAAAGCCGGCCTGTTCGACGGCCAGACCATCATGGTCACCGGTGGCGGCAGCGGCATCGGCCGCTGCACCGCCCATGAACTGGCCGCCCTCGGCGCCCATGTGGTGCTGGTCGGGCGCAAGCTGGAGAAACTGGAAAAGACCGCCGCGGAAATCCGCGAGGACGGTGGCAGCGTCAGCTTCCAGGTTTGCGACATTCGCGAGGAAGAGTCGGTCAAGGCCATGGTTGCCACCGTGCTGGCCGAACGCGGCCGCATCGAGCACCTGGTCAACAACGCCGGTGGCCAGTACCCCTCGCCGCTGGCCTCGATCAACCAGAAAGGCTTCGAGACGGTCATCCGCACCAACCTGGTCGGCGGCTTCCTGGTCGCCCGGGAAGTGTTCAACCAGAGCATGAGCAAGACCGGCGGCAGCATCGTCAACATGCTCGCCGACATGTGGGGCGGCATGCCCGGCATGGGCCACTCCGGCGCCGCCCGCGCCGGTATGGAGAACTTCACCAAGACCGCCGCCGTCGAGTGGGGCCACGCCGGTGTGCGAGTCAACGCCGTGGCACCGGGCTGGGTCGCCTCCAGTGGTATGGACACTTACGAGGGTGCGTTCAAAGCAGTGATCCCGACCCTGCGCGAGCACGTGCCGCTCAAGCGCATCGGCACCGAGTCGGAAGTCTCCGCCGCCATCGTTTACCTGCTGTCGCCGGGTGCGGCCTTTATCAGCGGCAACACCATCCGTATCGACGGTGGCGCCAGCCAGGGCAGCCGCGCCTTCCCGCTGTTCAAGGCCAAGCCGGGACAGAGCAAATCCTACAACGGCTTCCACCGGGCCTACCTGCCCGATGTGCTGAAAGAGCAGGAGTAAGTCATGCCCGTCATTCAGTCTGAGATTGACGTCCACGGCGCTGCCTTCGCGCAGAACCGCGAGACCATGCTGGCGACTATCGCCGGTTTTCGCGAGGTCGAGCAGAAGGTCCTGGACAAGGCCAATGAGGC
>DATDTH010000401.1:0-8106 GCA_035290985.1 Pseudomonas sp.
CAGCTTGAACAGGCTGAGCAGGCTCATGATGTACATGACGATGGCGCCGAACACCGACATGGTGATCATGGCGGCTGTCAGGCTCATGCCCTGCAGATTGACCAGGCCATCGCTGTAGATGGCCGCGATGCCGACCAGGCCGCCGGCGATGATCGCCCGGTGCGGGGTCTGGAAGCGCGACAGCCTGGCCAGGCTCCTGGGCAGGTAGCCGGCGCGGGCCAGGGCGAAGAACTGCCGCGAGTAGCCAAGGATGATGCCGTGGAAGCTGGCTACCAGGCCGAACAGGCCGATCCACACCAGCATATGCAGCCAGCCGGAGCTTTCGCCGACCACGGCCTTCATCGCCTGGGGCAGTGGGTCGTTGATGTTCGACAACTGACGCCAGTCGCCCACGCCGCCGGCCATGATCATCACGCCCAGGGCCAGGAACACCAGGGTCAGGATGCCGCTGATATAGGCCTTGGGAATGGTGCGCTTGGGGTCCTTGGCTTCTTCGGCGGCCATGGCCGCGCCTTCGATGGCGAGGAAGAACCAGATGGCGAAGGGAATGGCGGCGAAGATCCCGGCGATCGAAGCGCTGCTGAAGCTGTCTGCACCGGCCCAGCCGTTCAGGGCGAAGTTGCTGAAGCTGAAGCCCGGGGCGACCACGCCCATAAAGACCAGCAACTCGGCCACTGCCAGCACGGTGACCACCAGTTCGAAGGTGGCGGCGATGCTGACCCCGAGTATGTTCAGGGTCATGAACACGAAGTAGGCGCCGACTGCCGCGTGTTTCGGGTCCAGGCCGGGAAACTGCACATTGAGGTAGGCGCCTATGGCCATGGCGATGGCCGGCGGGGCGAAGACGAACTCGATCAGGGTGGCCATGCCGGCGATCAGCCCGCCTTTCTCGCCGAAGGCCCGGCGGCTGTAGGCGAAGGGCCCGCCGGCATGGGGAATGGCGGTGGTCAGCTCGGTGAAGCTGAAGATGAAGCAGCTGTACATGGTCGCCACCATCAGGGTGGTGACCAGAAAGCCGAGGGTGCCGGCGCTGCCCCAGCCGTAGCTCCAGCCGAAGTACTCCCCGGATATCACCAGGCCGACCGCGATGCCCCACAAATGCAGCGTGCCGAGCGTGGGCTTGAGTTGTAAGGTCATGGTGCTTCCCCCGAATAGATAAAAACCACTGGGGAGGGCTTAGCAGTGGCTGTGCCAGTTAGCCAGGCAGGGTCGTAAAGACACGCGTGGAAGTCGTTTGCTGAACGTTTTGGCCGTTCCCTGCGGCGCCCATGCTTCGTTTGGGGGCGCCCGACAGGAGGGACGGGTCGTTTCGGCGCAAGGGCCCGGATTCGCGTCCTGTCGATGCCTGGCTCTCCCTTGAATGGCGGTTTTTTACCGAACCTGCTGTATCTTTAGCGTTTTATTTCCCGCCACGATGAGATTCGAATGAAGCGTTTTGTATTGCTGGATACGGTTCCAATTCCCGGTGAGGGTGGGGCGCTTTGTCTGTTCGAATACGGCGAGGACTTCGTGATCAAGATCGCCGGCGGTGACGGCGGGCAGTTGATGAACACCCGCATGCACGGCTCCGAAGACGCGCTGGCGGCGATTCCCTGCAAAAAGATTGCCGGCCGTCCGCAGCCACGGGTCTTGATCGGCGGCCTGGGCATGGGCTTTACCCTGGCCTCGGCCCTGCTGCACCTGGGCGCGAATGCCGAGGTGGCGGTGGCCGAGCTGGTGCCCGGCGTGGTGGAGTGGAACCGTGGGCCCTTGGGCGCCAAGTCCGGTTACCCCTTGCTGGATCCGCGCACCCGGCTGCTGCAGGGCGATGTCGCCAAGGTGCTGCAGGCCGAGACCCAGGCCTACGATGCGATCATGCTGGATGTGGACAACGGTCCCGAGGGGCTGACCCAGCGGGGCAATTCCTGGCTGTATTCCATGGCCGGCCTGCAAAACTGCCATAGGGCCCTGCGGCCCAAGGGCATCCTGGCCGTATGGTCGGCCAGCGCCGACCGCCAGTTTTCCGAACGAGTACGCAAGGCCGGCTTCAAGGTGGAGGAGGTGCAGGTCTACGCCCATGGCAACAAGGGCACGCGCCATACCATCTGGATTGCCGAAAAAGCCGTGAAACCGGCTCGCTAAGGTCGAATTGCCGCCGTGCCAGGGACTCGGCGTAACGGCAAGTCTGAGGAGGTTCGGAGATGGTCGATGGGATCGCGGGTCTGTTGATCGGCGTCTTTCTGGCGCTGGCCGCGCTGCACCTCTATTGGGTGTTCGGCGGCCGCGCGCTGAAACTCGGCGCCGTGCCGCAGGTCGCGAGCCGACCGGCCTTCGTGCCGTCGCCGGCCATGACCCTGGGCGTGGCATTGGCGCTATCGGCCTGTGCCTTGCTGGTCGCCGGCACGGTCGGCTGGTTGCCGATTCCGATTCCACAGCGCTTTTTCTGCTGGCTGGTCTTCGCCCTAGCCCTGGTTTTCCTGGCCCGGGCCATCGGCGATTTTCGCCTGGTGGGCTTTTTCAAGAAGACCCACGACAGCGCCTTCGCCCGGCTCGACACCCGGGTGTTTTCACCCCTGTGCCTGGCGATCGCCCTGGGTCTGTTGCGGGTGGCTGTGGCGCGTTACTGATAGGGGGCGGGATGTTTTTTGCCTCCATCCGTTCATGATCAATGACGGCTCTTGCGCGGCTCTTGCGTTACAATGCGCGCCGATTTCGACTGCCCGAGAGCGTGCCATGCCCAGCTGCCAGACCCCCCTGATCGTCGCCCTGGATTTCCCCTCCTTCGAAGCGGCGCTGACCCTGGCCGGCCAGTTGGACCCCAGGCTGTGCCGGGTCAAGGTCGGCAAGGAGCTGTTCACCCGCTGTGGCCCGCCGGTGGTCGAGGCGTTGCAAGCCAAGGGCTTCGAGGTGTTTCTCGACCTGAAATTCCATGACATTCCCAACACCACCGCGATGGCGGTCAAGGCCGCCGCCGAACTGGGCGTATGGATGGTCAACGTGCACTGCTCCGGCGGCCTGCGCATGATGGCGGCCTGCCGCGATACCCTGGATGGCGTCAGTGGGACCAAGCCCTTGTTGATCGGCGTGACCGTGCTGACCAGCATGGAGCGCGAGGACCTGGCCGGAATCGGCCTGGATATCGAGCCCCAGGCCCAGGTGCTGCGTCTGGCCGGCCTGGCGGCCCAGGCCGGTCTGGATGGCCTGGTCTGTTCGGCCCAGGAAGCCCAGGCGCTGAAAAGCGTCCAGCCTGGCTTGCAGCTAGTGACCCCGGGTATCCGCCCGGCCGGCAGTGCACAGGACGACCAGCGGCGCATCCTGACCCCGCGCCAGGCCCTGGCGGCGGGCTCGGACTATCTGGTAATCGGCCGCCCCATCAGCCAGGCCGCCGACCCGGCCCAGGCCCTGGCCGCCATAGCCGCCGAACTGGCCTGAGCACAGCCCTGGCTGCTGCGCGCAGTTCCGGATCTACCTGGAATCGCGGGTTTCACCTAGGCGGCCGCCCTAGCAACGGGATTCACCACGGTTGGCGGGTTTCACCCGGCCCGATCGAAAAGCCCCCCTGTAGGAGGGGGCGCCCCGTCTTCGACGCCGCGCTGTCGCGCAGCATACTGGGATTGCAGCGGGGCATGAGAAGAGCGCTTGCTGGCGGTGCGCTTTTCGTAGGGTGCGCCGTGCGCACCGGGAGGTCGGCACCCGCCGCAATGCCTCGGTGCGCTGAGCACACCCTACCAGAGCATGCCGATCCGTATTCGGAGGGGACGCCCGTCTTCGACGCCGCGCTGTCGCGCAGCAAGCCGGGATTTCAGTGCATAAAATTTTATAGAAAAAACAATGCGTTATCTTTTGTTTGATAAGAGCCAGCTTGCTGGCGATCCCCCGGTTCCGGCGGTACGCCTCTGCTCCAGATTGCGCCAAGGTTTATTCGGGCCACGAAAACCGCTGAGGATCAGGGGGCTGCGTACCGCTTTCTTCCCGCCATATGCCCCAGGTAATCGACCAGCAATTGCAGGTCGGCGTCGGGTAGCACCTGGGCGGAAAAGCCGGGCATCCTGCCCTCGGGCCAGCGCCGCAGGCTTTGCGGGTCACGGATGTACTGCCGCAGAAAAGCGGCGCCGAAATATTCGGTGGGGTTGTGCGGGATATTCAGGTCGGGGCCGAACTGGGCAGCGCCGGCGCCATTGAGGCGGTGGCAGGCTAGGCAGTGTTTCTGGAACAGGGCAAAGCCCTGGTTGATCGGGTCGTCGGCGGCCAGGTCGGGGGCTGGCAGCAGGGCCGGAAAACGCTCGGCCACGGGGGGCAGGCGGCGGATGGCCGCGACCTGGAACGGCCACTGCTCCGGGCCTATCTGGCCGGCTTGCGGATCGCTCCAGACCAGGTAGAACGGGCCCGCGCTGGCTTTGCCGCTGGCCAGCGGCGGCCAGGGTTGGGCCGGGTCCTCGATGGCCAGCCAGGCCCGTGCGCCGCTCTGGGCGAGCAGGGGGCCAGCCGGTAGTTCCGCGGCAAAACCATCCAGTGCCACCGCTTGCAGGTGATCGGCCGTGCCCAAGCCCGTGAGCAGGGCCGCCAGCGGCACGGCGCGATAGCGCATGGTCTTGTGATAAGCGACGTCCGCGCCGATCTCGACTGCCTGGGCCTGGGGATGGGCGAGCAGCTCGGCGCTGCTCCAGGTGCGTTTGCCGTCGGCCAGTTCCAGGGTCAGTTCGGCGGCCTGCAGCGGGGCGAGTCCCAGCAGCAGCGTCAGGAGCCATGGGCGCATCGTGTCGTTCCTTTCGCGCTTGCGGGAGGGCCTGATTCAATGCTGCGCGAGGGCGGCCTTCAGGTCGTCGTAACCACCGGCATTGATCACTTGGCGGTAGCCCAGTTGGATCAAGCGGTCCTGGGCGATATCGGAGCGGCGTCCGCTGCGGCAATAAAGAACGATGGGCCTGTCCTTGTCGAGGGTCAAACCCCCGATCTGCTCGGCGATCTGCTCATGGCCGATACGCTGGGCACCGGGCAATGCGCCTTCGGCGAATTCATCCAGGGTACGGACATCGATCAGCAAGGCGTTGGGGTCGTTCAGTGTCTGCAGGGCGACAGTCTGGTTGATCCCGGCGGCCTGGGCCCCCAGGCTGAACAGCAGAAAAATCGCGGATAAGCGGCGCATCTGTGAGCTCCCAGAAGACAATGGCCGCAGATTAGCACAGGGCAATTCGCTCTTGAACGGCATAAGGCAGCCGTGGCCACGAAGCCGTCTACGTGCGCGCCCCTGAAGCGGGGGTTAACCGACCAGGTGGTTGAGGTTGGGCAGAATCAGCAGCAGGGCGGTGGCGAAGACGATCAAGCTCGCTTGCCGGATTTTCGGCTGTTTAAACATGGCGTATGCCTTTTGTTCTTGTGGGCCTGATCGCGGATCCCGCGCTGAAAGCCTGGCGGGCTGCCACATCACGCCGGGGCGTGGACTGAAGATCGCCCCGGCAAAACCCGGCGGCGACACCGTGCTCTATTCACTCTAGGGGTGCATTTCCCCTGGCTTAGATGACTTGGACCCAAGCAGCGTTGGGTTAGGGCGGCCGAGTTATGTCTGACCGTCCGTCACCCATCAGCGACCCTTGTCGCTGAGGCTTTGCCGATACAAACCCTGGGCCTGGGCCGCGCATCGACCGTTCGTCTGAGCAGAGCGGTCAATGGACCTGAGCACTTAGGTCATTGAGCCTGGCGCCTCAGCGCGTAAGGTGTGACGACCCAACAAGAACAGGTGCAGCCAGGCGGCTGCCCGCCGCTAACCCTCCCGCAGGAGGTCAGAGGACGTCATGACCGAAGCATTTATTTTCGACGCGGTGCGCACGCCCCGTGGCAAAGGCAAGAAAGACGGTGCGCTGTACAGCGTCAAGCCGGTCAATCTGGTCGCCGGTCTGCTCAAGGCCCTGGAAGAACGCAACCAGCTGGATACCAGCCAGGTGGACGACATCGTGCTCGGCTGTGTGACGCCGGTGGGCGATCAGGGGGCCGATATCGCCAAGACGGCCGCCATGGTCGCCGATTGGGATGTCAGTGTGTCGGGCGTGCAATTGAACCGCTTCTGCGCCTCGGGCCTGGAGGCGGTGAACCTGGCCGCGATGAAGATCCGCTCCGGTTTCGAGGATATGGTGGTGGCCGGGGGCGTCGAATCCATGTCGCGCATCCCCATGGGCTCCGATGGCGGCGCCTGGGTCATGGACCCGGAAACCAATATGCACACCCACTTCACCCCCCAGGGCATTGGCGCCGACCTGATCGCCACCCTGGAAGGCTTCAGTCGCGCCGATGTCGACGCTTATGCCCTGCGCTCGCAGCGCAAGGCCGCCCGCGCCAGCGCTGATGGCTCCTTCGCCAAATCCCTGGTGCCGGTCACCGACCAGAACGGCATCGTGTTGCTCGACCATGACGAATTTATCCGCGGCGATTCCACCCTGGAAGGCCTCGGCAAGCTCAAGCCGAGCTTCGAGATGATGGGCCAGATGGGCTTCGATTCGACTGCCTTGCGCGTCTACAGCCATGTCGAGCGCATCGAGCATGTGCACACCCCCGGCAATAGCTCGGGCATAGTCGATGGCGCGGCGGTCATGCTGATCGGCTCCGCGGCCAAGGGCAAGGAGCTGGGCCTCAAGCCGCGCGGGCGCATAGTCGCCACCGCGGTAACCAGCACCGACCCGACCATCATGCTTACCGGCCCGGCACCGGCCACCCGCAAGGCCCTGGCCAAGGCCGGGCTGAAGGTCGACGATATCGACCTGTTCGAAGTCAACGAAGCCTTCGCCTCGGTGGTGATGAAGTTCATGCAGGACATGGGCGTGAGCGAGGACAAGGTCAACGTCAATGGCGGCTCCATTGCCATGGGCCACCCGCTGGGCGCCACCGGTTGCGCCATCCTCGGCACCCTGCTCGACGAGCTGGAAAAGCGCCAGTTGCGCTACGGCCTGGCCACCCTCTGCGTCGGCGGCGGTATGGGTATAGCCACCATCATCGAACGCATTTAAGGAGCTTTCAGAAGCTGCTGCGCTCGATCAGGCCGCGTTGGAACCCGTTTCGGAATGCTCATTGGCTACAGCCAACTCCGCTTCCTCAGCCGGTTTCCGCCTTGCCTGCTCTTCGCTCGCTACGCTTCTGAAGAGCTCCCCCAATATCGGGGTAGGAAAAGAAATGATTGATGCCATTCGTTATGAAAAAGGCCAGGACAATGTAGTCGTCCTGACCATCGATATGCCCGGCCAGAGCGCCAACACCATGAACGCGGCCTACCGCGAGGCCATGGGCGCCACCGTCGACCGCCTGGAAGCGGAAAAGGACAGCATCGCCGGCGTGATCATCACTTCGGCGAAGAAGACCTTCTTCGCCGGCGGCGACCTGAACGAGCTGATCCAGGTGACCAAGGCCGATGCCCAGGCCTTCTACGCCATGATCCTGCGGATCAAGGGCCAGTTGCGCCGCCTGGAAACCCTCGGCAAGCCGGTGGTGGCCGCGATCAACGGCGCGGCCCTGGGCGGCGGCTGGGAAATCTGCCTGGCCTGCCATCACCGCATCGCCCTGGACAGCAACAGCGTCCAGCTCGGCCTGCCGGAAGTCACCCTCGGCTTGTTGCCCGGTGGCGGCGGGATTGTGCGCACCGTGCGGCTGCTGGGCCTGGAAAAGGCCCTGCCGTACCTGGCCGAAGGCAAGAAGGTCCGGCCCCAGGAGGCCCTGAAAGCCGGCTTGATCCACGAGATCGCCGCGGACCAGGCCGAGCTGCTGGTCAAGGCGCGGGCCTGGATCGCCGCCAACCCGGCGCCCAAGCAGCCCTGGGATGTCGCCGGCTACAAGATTCCCGGCGGTACGCCGTCCAGCCCCAATGTGGCGCAGATGCTGGCCATAGCCCCGTCCGTGCTGCGCGACAAGACCAAGGGCTGCTTCCCGGCCCCGGAAAAAATCATGTGCGCCGCGGTGGAGGGCGCCCAGGTCGATTTCGACACCGCGCAGATCATCGAGGCCCGCTATTTCACCGAGCTGACCACCGGCCAGGTGGCGAAGAACATGATCGGCACCTTCTGGTTTCAGCTCAACGAGATCAATGCCGGCGGCTCGCGGCCCAAGGGTCCGGCGGCCTATGTGACGCGCAAGGTCGGTGTGCTC
>DATDTH010000402.1:0-2239 GCA_035290985.1 Pseudomonas sp.
GTTCTTCTGCTCGATGTGTGCGTTGTCGTCCTTCTTGTAGGGCCGACCCCGCGTGAACTGGAGCGCGCGACTCCGCGCGTAGGCCACGAGGTGATAGTTCAGGAACTCGCTGCCGTTGTCGGAGTCCACCCCTCGCAAGGGGAAGGGCAGGCCCTGGCGGATCGCCTCCAGGGCGGCGGTGATCCCGGCCTCGCCCTTGCCCAGGACGGCGCGGCTCTCCGTCCAGGTCGTGTGGATGTCGGTCACGGTGAGCGAATGGGCGAACTCGCCCTCGGCACACGCGCCCGAGTGCGAGACGAGATCGATCTCCGTCCAGCCCGGCTGGGTCACGTCCCAGTGGTCGGTCTTGATGGGAATCTGGTGCTTCAACAACGTCCCCGGCTTGGTCCGCCCGTAGAGCCGGCGCTTCCGCCGCGTCTTGTGCGCGGCGAGGCGCCGGTCGAGTTGCCGCGCACTGATGGCGAGCACTTGGCGCTCGAGGGCCGGCGTCAGCCGGAACCGCGGGCGCATCCACGGCAGCCACAGGGGCACGAGCGCCTTGAGGCGCACCGACCAGGGATAGCCCGCGGCCTCCCAGACGGCCAGGAGGATCGCCAGCGCCTGGGCGCTGTAGCGGCTGGGCCGTCTCCGACGCTGGCGTCGGGGCCGCGTCGGCGTCGGCCCATTGAGCAGCCGCAGCGCATGCTTGCGATGGTACCGGCAGATCTGGCAGCACTCGTCCAGGATGCGCGACTTCTCGCTCCGTGAGGCCCGCTGGTAGCGGGCGTAGATGGCGTGGAGATATTCCCATTTGGCGCGTCGGCTCATCTAGCAACCCTCCTCTTGGTGGGTAACATCCTAGATGGCGTGACGATGGGCTCATGGGTAACATTTTAGACGGCGCGATGCGGCTCCTTGAAGACCTCGTATATGTATGGTAAACTTTCCTACAATATGCGACACACAGTTCAACATCGAACATTATTCGCCGTCCTGGCATTGATGTTGGTGGGCGGGTTCGTGGTTCGTGCCGCGGAAGCCGAGCAACCAAATCATCAGCCGGACCTTCATCATTGCATGGTCTGCTGCACGAACCACCATGTGGCTGATGCCGCGAAGACCCAAACCACTCCGCAGCCTATTCTCTCCCAGGAGAACGTTCCTCTGATCGAGCCCCCCATGCTCTACCAGCAGGCGGTCATCCGCCTGCCTGATCCGCCTCCCAAGTTCCTCGCGTAAGTCCCCTCTGAAGTTCCATCACATTTGTCTGTCGTATTGTCACTTTTTTCTTATGCCGTGGTCTGTCTTTACAAGGAAAGTGGGTGCTATGGGCCGAATCATTGTGACTATCTTGAGTGTGCTGCTCTTTATGCCCCTCGCCTTTGGCCAGGAGCCGGAGCGCCTATCGCTGGAGGAGGCGCTGCAGATCGCCTACCAGCGCAATCCGCGCCTACTGCAGGCCCGCCAGGAGGTGGAGGCCGCGAGAGGCCGCTGGATTCAGGATCGCGCCCTGCCGAATCCCGAGCTGGAAGTCAGCGCCACTGAGCTCTCGCAGGGTCTGAAGGGCGGGTCCACGGTGGGCGATGATTCCATCGCTCTGAGCCAGGAAGTGGATGTGCTCGGCAAGTTCTGGCTGCGCGGCAAGGCCGGCAAGGCCGACTATCAAGCGACGCAGCATCTGCTCCAGCGCGTCTGGAGCGAGGTCGCCTTCGAGGTGACCCAGGCCTACAACCATCTGCTGCTGTCCACCCAGCGCATCGGGGTGGCGCGTGAGGTGCTGACGTTGACCCGCGGCCTCTTCGACCAGGTGCAGCTGCGGTACAACGCGGGCGAGGTGCTCCGCAATGAACTGCTGCGGGCGCAGATCGAGTCGGCCAAGGCCGAGAATGCCGTGCTGGAGGCGGAAAAGCAGATCACCCTCGATACCGCCAACCTCAACATTCTCTTAGGCCGGGAGGCGCAGCAGTCCCTTGTTCTCATTGATCAATTTACCTATAAACCCCAAGATATTGATCCGGACCAACTGCTGACCCAAGCCCTCCAGCAGCGGCCTGACCTGAAAGCGCGGGAGGCCGCGATCCGGGCCCAGCGCAACCGCTGGCGGCTGGCTCTCAGCAACATCCTCGATAATCCGACGGTGAGTGCGATCGGGACACGCGAGCTTGGAGAGGCTGGCAAACAGCAGGTTTTCGGCCTCGCCATTCGGTGGCCCATCCCGTTCTGGAACCAGAACCGGGGCGCGATCCGCGAAGCGAAAGCG
>DATDTH010000403.1:0-4450 GCA_035290985.1 Pseudomonas sp.
GGTGCCGGAGCAGGTCGACTCCAAGATAGTCGCGGCGGTGATCGCCGGCTGGACCGGTATCCCGGTGGGCAAGATGCTCGCCGACGAAGCCCATGCCGTGCGCACGCTCGGCCAGCGCATGGGCCAGCGGGTGATGGGCCAGGGCGTCGCCCTCGGTACCATCGCCCAGCGCATCCAGGCCTACCGCGCCGGGCTCACTGACCCGGCCAAACCGGTCGGGGTGTTCCTCCTGCTCGGCCCCACCGGCGTCGGCAAGACCGAAACCGCCTATGCCCTGGCCGACGCCCTGTACGGCGGCGAGCGCAACCTGATCAGCATCAACCTCGCCGAATACCAAGAAGCCCACACCGTCAGCCAGCTCAAGGGCGCCCCGCCCGGTTACGTCGGCTACGGCAGCGGCGGCGTGCTCACCGAGGCGGTGCGGCGCAAGCCCTACTCGGTGGTGCTGCTGGACGAGATTGAAAAGGCCCACCCGGATGTGCTGGAGGCCTTCTACAACGTCTTCGACAAGGGGGTGATGGAGGACGGCAGCGGCCTGGTGGTGGACTTCAAGAACACCGTGATGCTCGCCACCAGCAATGTCGGCGCCGAATTGATACTCGACACCCCCACCGCGCAACTGGACGGCGAGGCCTTCGACGACAACCTGCGCCAGGTGCTGCTGCGCACCTTCCGTCCGGCCTTCCTCGCGCGCATGACCGTGGTGCCCTACCGGCCGCTGGACGAGACGACCCTGGAAGCCATAGTGCTGGCCAAGCTCGAGAAACTGCGCGGCCGCTACAAGGCGGCGACCGGCAAGACCTTCGAGTTCGACGACGGCATCGTCCAGGCAGTCCTGGCCAAGTGCAGCGCGGCCGGCGCGCGGGATGTGGAAAACGTGCTGATGGCCCAGGTGACCAGCAAGTTGGCGGAGTGGGTGTTGGAATGATGCCGAATGAATTCAGAGCGTTTTTTACATCCAGCAGGGCCGCTTTCTGCCGACGGGCAAAACAGACAGCAATCCGCGGGGGCGATTTATGTGTGAGTTCTCGAAACCTAGTGAATTTCGTGCATTTCGTGCATTTTTCATTGCGCTGATACGAACAAAAAGAGGTGGTCTATGCAAAGCATTCTAGAGGTGGATCCCAAAATAGATGGAATCCCTAAGCGCCCACTTAAGTTTGCAGTCGATCATTTGTTGGAGGTGGCTCTTGCGGAAACAAAAGCAGAGACGGAGCGCTTGAGTAGAAACTTCAGAACAAAATATTACTCCGCGCTCAGCCCACCTGGCACTAAAGGCTTGCTCAATACTATCGACATCGAATGCTTTAAGCAGAAAGTTACCAACAAGATAATTTCCGAATATGGCAGGAATTTTGGGCCCATCCAAAACGCATTCGCTGAACTGGATACATTTTCCAAGCGTGCCATGAAAGCCGGCTACCCGCTGGCGAGTGAGAAACTTCAGAAAGCCTTGATGTACTTTCTGTTGGCTTATGTGACGGAAGGCTTCGAGGGCGGAGACACCACGGGAACGCAAATGGGAAATTTTGCTGGGAAATGGCATGGTGGTGGGTTTTAAATTTGCACCCTCATCAGCGCCCATGCCAGGGACCGCCTATCCCCTAAACCTTACAACCTAAGCAGGTGAAACACAGGCTCACTTTGGAACACCAAGCTTGCGAGGCTGGCCGCAGATAGCCAGTTCAAGCGTTTCTTCACGCCATGATCTGTACCCATTGTATGACCATGATCTGTACCCATTGTATGAATAGTAGGCTTCCACAGCTGAGAGATCTCGATGACGCGCTGGAACAATCAATTAGGTGGCGTTTCCAACCAGGTGGCCTTCACCCTGGAGGCGGCTCAGTACGGTCCGATTTTTGCCGTGCACGGGAAGGCGATGGGCGCGACCTGGGCCCATTGCATATTGGGGCCGGACATTGCGGCGCCGGGGGGCATCCAGGTCAATAACCAGCCCAGCATCGGCGGTGAGGGCTGGAACATCCCCTGGATCGGGGCCGCCTACCCGGGCCACACCTTCACCCAGGATGTGGTTAGCTGGAAACGCGGTCACCTGATCAATGGCGAATGGGGCGGCCCGGGCAACCAGTGGGACAACCTGACCATACTCACGTCCCAGGCCAACAGTTGGCACACCGGTATCGAGAACCATATCCGCAGTTTCCTCAATGCCTGCCTGAATTACGACCAGACCAACCCCATGCCCAATTTCTGGGTAGGTGTCGAGTACCAGGTCGTCCGCTCGGTCGACAGCTTCGCCATTCCGCCTGCGCACCCGAACGACCTCTATACCTATGTACCGTCGCATATGGTGGTCAAATGGCGGGCCGTGTCATTGCCTAAGATAGCCGGCGCCATCCATATCGTGATTGCCAATGCCGTGGCCAACCGCGCCCCACTGGCTGTGCTACCACCCGGTTTCGGCGGCTTCAATGCCTATAACGTACCGGGGCCCCTGGCCGCCCATCAGAATACAGGCAACTACATCGCCGGCGCCCCGGCCCTGCTGGGACCCAATGCCAATACCTTCGACCAGGACGTGGAAATACACAATGTTTAAGCCTTGGGCGGGGACGAACCCTGTGCGCGCAGAGTGTCGAACTTCGGCGCGTTCAAAAGGGCTATCGCCTATGGGGGGGCAGTTGAAGCGCGGCTGCCACGAACCTCGGCAAACAATCGAACTTCTTCGTTGTCGTCCAATCCCCGAGACAGTAAGGCAGACAGCCGTTCTGGCAAGCTTAAGGAAAACCCATGCGTGATGTTCCGCAAATTCGAGCGCAAAACGCCTACAATTGCGGCTTGTATTCGCTGTGGATGGCCCTGGAGTCCTTGAGCGGCGTCGATAATGCGCTGATCAAGAAGATCGAAGACAAGGGCGTCCGGCATTCGGACAGCATGGGCGGCATTTTCAATTACCTGACCATCGAGCGCATTGTTGAGTCGCTGGGCTATCGAGCGCGCCGCGTTCATTTTCATGATCGACTGTCATTCGTCAACTACCTGAACGTTCATGCGAACGACGCCATCCTCATCGCCTATTCGTTCGATGCGCGGGGCGGACAACAACTGGCAGCGGATTCGGCGGCCAACTCCGCGCACTGGAGTGTTGCCGAACGCTTCGGTGGTGATTTTCTGCGTTTGGCCAACCCTCACGGCGTGCGAAACTGGGTGAAAATAGCGGACATCGTCAGTGCCAACCTGCAATTGAAGGAAGGTAATTTCAACTGGAAAAAATTTGTCGATGATTCGAAGGACGATGACCTGTTCAAGCGTCAAGCCAAGTTATATAAAAACAACCCGGAAGAATTACGCAAGCGTGGCCGCGAGAAGATCCAGCTCGGCGGTTATTTCATTGCCCTCTCGAACGCTTGAAATGCGTGAGGCATGAGGCCCGGGTCTGTTGAAGATCCGCCCTCAACGCGCCGCAGTTGATGAGTAAGGTTTCCCATGCCCCGCCCCACCGACACCAGCACCAGCCTCTCCCTCAGCGCCACGGCGCTAGCCGAGCTGTTCCCGCAAAGCCTGTCCGGCGAGGAGGCGCTGAACGCCCTCGGCAGCCTGACCCTAAGCGGCTACAGCGCCACCGCGCTGGCCCTGGACGGCGCCGTGGCCTCGCACCTGACCGCGACCCTGCACAACGACGACCAGCAACGTCCACTCGATGCCCTGTGCGCGGAGATCCGCCAGTTGCCCGGCGATGCCACGGCCGATCGCTACAGCCTGACCCTGCGTCCCTGGCTCTGGTGGCTGACCCTGGCCAGCAATAACCGGGTGTTCCAGAACAAGACCACCGATGCGATAGTCACCAGCATTTTCGATGCCCACGGCTTCAGCGACTACCAGCTGAAACTCACCGGCAGCTACACGCCGCGCGAATATTGCGTGCAGTACGGCGAGACGGATTTCGCCTTCGTCTCGCGGCTGCTGGAAGAAGAAGGCATCTTCTGGTTTTTCACCCATGCCGAAGGCAAGCACAGCCTGGTGCTGGCCGACAGCAACGACGCCTTTTTGCCCTGCCCGAACGCCACCACCATCGCCTTTGTCGGCCAGCAGCTGGGTGGCCGCGAGCTGCATGGCATCCGTTCCGGGCAGCTGTGTCGGCAGGCGGTATCCGGGGTCTATCGCAGCACCGATTATGAATTCACGACCCCGAGCACCTCGCTCTATGGCCAGGCCCAGGCCGTCGCCGGGCCTCGGTCGGTCTACGAGCATCCCGGCGGCTTCACGGCCAAGGCCCGCGGCGACGCCCTGGGCAAGCTGCGGGTGGATGGGCTGCGCAGCCAGGAGCTGCGCTTTATCGGCGAGAGCGACTGTCGCTGGCTGATCCCGGGCTACAGCTTCACCCTGAGCGGCCATGAGGACCCGGCGGCGAATATCGACTGGGTGGTGACTTCGGTCAGCCATGAAGCCAGCCACGACAGCTATCGCAATCGCTTCGAGGCGATCC
>DATDTH010000404.1:0-5920 GCA_035290985.1 Pseudomonas sp.
CGCGGGGGTCGAGGACCTGGCCGTGGGCGACAAGGTGGCCAGTTTCCCGGCCCACAGTGCCAATCGGTACCCCACCTATGGTGAACGCGTGCTGTTGCCGCGCAGTTCCCTGACCCCCTACCCCGAGGTGCTGAGCGCCGTCGAAGCCAGCGTGCACTACACGCCGATGCTGGTCGCCTATTTTGCCTATGTCGAACTGGCGCGCCTGCAGCCGGGGCAGACCGTGCTGGTCACCGATGGCAGCCACTGCGTCGGGCCTTCGGCCATTCAGATGGGCAAGGCACTGGGCGCCCGGGTGATAGCCGCGACCAAGGATGCCGAAGATCGCGACTACCTGCTGGCCCTCGGTGCCGACAAGGTGGTGGTGACCGAGGAGCAGGACCTGGTGCAGCAGATCGGCAAGTTCACCGATGGCCGTGGCGTCGATGTGGTGCTCGACGGCCTCGGCGGTCCGCAAATGTGCCTGCTCGGGGATGTGCTGGCCCCGCGTGGCAGCCTGGTGCTCTATGGCCTGCAGGGCGGCAACCAGACGCCGTTCCCAGCCTGTGCCGCGTTCCAGAAGAACATCCAGTTCTTCGTGCATTGCCTGGGCAACTTCACCGGCAAACCCGAACTGGACATTCCCCAGGACCAGGCGGCCCTCGCGCGTGCCCTGAAGGTGATCAACCAGCTGACCCTCGAGCGGGTCGTACGCCCACAGGTCGACCGGGTCTTCCCCTTCGAGCAGTTCGTCGAGGCCCATCAATATATGGAAAGCTGCCCGAACCGCGGCCAGGTGGCCTTGCAGCTGTAGGGCAAGCCGGGCCGTCTTATATTCAGGACGAAGCTTGTGCGTTTTTCGTAGATCCGGATAAGCCTTGGCGCAATCCGGGGCCGCGGCGTCCCGGATTACGCTGCGCTTATCCGGGCCAGTTGTGTAGGGTGCGCCCTACAAAAAACCTCCGGCGACACTCAGGGCAAAGGGGGCTGATTCAAAGGCGAGGGACTGTCGGGGGCCGCGTCCGAACCGGCTGAAGTCTCCTGGCGATCCTTGTCCAGCATCTCATGGGCCAAACCCTGGGCCTTTTCGTAGCCCTGTTCCGCCAGGGCCTTGGCCTTGTGGGCCAGGGTGTCGCGGGTGGCGCCGAGCAGGCGATCCTCCTGGCGAGTAAGCGGCAGGCTGGCGCCCAGGAGGGCGCCCACCGCGATGCCGACGGCCCCCAGGGCGAGGGGTTGTTCGTGCAACAGGTGGTCGAAGCTACCCCTGGCATGCTGGGCTTGCTGTTTGAGCGCTTCGGCCACCCGGGTGGCACTGTTGCCGAGGCGTTCCCGGGAACTGTCCAGGGTTTCGCCGACCTTGTGCACCAGGCGTTCTCCCTTGGCTTTCAGTTCGGCGCTTTGCTGTTTGAGGTCGCTGGCCTTGTGGGCAAGGCTCGAGGCCACAGTGCCCAGTGGCCCCGAGGCCGACTCGAAGGACATATCGGCGGCACCGAGGCGGGGCTGGCGGTTCTGCCCGGTGATCAGCCAGAGCAAGCCAATGGACGTCAGCAGACTCGGGACGGGGTTGGCCTTGATGCTATGGCCCAGGTTGCCGAGAAATTGGGCGCCATTACCACGGGCGAAATTCAAGGCGGTATCGACGATTTCTCCCGGCGAGAGTTTGTTCTCCAGGGCACTGATGATCTGGTCGATATTGGCCCGCTTCTGCTCTATTTCACGTTCCAGCATTTCCGGGCTTTTGTTGGCTGAAAAATCGCTGTTGGACGTGCTCATTGCACTCTCCTGGTAATCAGGTCTTTGTCTTTGTTCAAGGAGTGGAGCGAGCGTTCGGGCGTCAGCGAGGCGCTGTCCAGTTTCTTCTCGCCGGCCTGCACAATGATGAAACCAATGATCATGACGGCAGCGCCTACCAGCAAGGCGGCCAGCCAGGATTGCATATACAGGCTCAGGCCATACACGGCTGCGAGCAGCAGCATGATGAACCCGGCCAGCATCACCGCGCCGCCGAGGGCGACACTCTTGACTGCTGTACGGGTCGCGTTCAGCGCGTCGGCCATTTCGGCCTTGGCCAGCGCCAACTCCTTGGTGAACAGGGCTGGCACTTCGCGGGTGAGCTGGCGCAGCAGCCCGACCAATGACGCATCGCTGTCACTGCCCGGAATCTCACCGGGTAAACCTTGATTGTTCATCTTCGACACTCCTCCATGGCACCGCAGGTGCGGTCTTTACAGGGCGTTGTGCGGGCTGGCGCCAGCCACGGGTGTAGACGCACTTGCGAGCGAGTCGCCGCTGGGATTGGCGTCAGCATGCCAGTCAGGCTCGTTTGCGGTTTCGGCCCGCAGGCCAGAATCTGCAGCCGGCTCGCCCGAACGGGTGGCCTTGATGAACCGTGTCAATCCGAACCCCACCGCCAGGCTGCCGGCCAGAAAGAGCGCGGGGTTGTTGCGGGCCAGTTCGCCAGCGTCGTGCAGCAGCTCATCGAGGCTTTTGCCGCGGAGTTTTCCGGCAAACAGCTGCATGCCGTCGGCCACCTCCGCGACATAGCGGGACAGGCCGAGGCTGTCGTTGGTCTGCAGGGTGGTGGCCGCGGCGCGGGCGCTTTCGGCCAGGGTCTCGACCTGGCTCAGCGCCGATTGGCGGTATTGATCGAGTTCCGCCTGGCCCCTGGCTTTGGCTTCCTTGGCCAGCTCGGAAGCCTTGTCTTGCAGTTCGTTGCGGGCTCCGGTGCCTGGGCTGTCCGCTCCCTGGCTTGCGCCGCCTGAGGTCGAGCTGGACGGATTCGAGCCGGCCTGATTGGGTGTGTTCATGGGGTTTCACCTTTTAATAACTGGCAAATAACTGGACGGATGTTGAGTCTTCCCGACGCAACGGCATGGCTGCTCTGGGCAGCGATGACCAGCCGCGCCTACTGAAAAAATGACGAACCTCATACACAAGAGTTCAAAAAAACAGGGGGCTCGATGGCGCAGGCATTTTGCAAGGGGATAGGCGGTCCTTCATGCAAAATGCGTGAAAAGCCATTTTTTCAATACATTGTAAGTTGTTGATAAATAACATCTATATTGAAATGTCCGGGTTGGCATGGAGCCTGCTCCCCTGAAGGGACATTCCACCATCAAGGAGCTTCACCATGGATAATGACGCTGTCATCTCCTTACTCAATGACCTGATCGAAACCTGCAAGGATGGCGAAGAAGGCTTTCGCACCTGCGCGGACGACATCAAGCAACCCCAACTGAAATCGCTGTTTATCAACCGGGCCCAGGAGTGCGCCACGTCCGCCAAGGAACTGCAGCAACTGGTGCGTACCCTGGGTGGCGATCCGGAAACCCGTTCGAGCGTGGCCGGGGCCCTGCACCGGCGCTGGGTCGATCTGAAGTCCTTGGTCACCGGTCAGGATGAAGAGGCCATCCTCAATGAATGTGAGCGCGGCGAGGATGTGGCCCTGAAAAACTATCGGGAAGCCCTGGAAAAAGACCTGCCACCGACGGTGCGGGGTGTGATCGAACGACAGTGTCAGGGCGTTCAACGCAATCACGATCAGGTCAAGGCCCTGCGCAATACGGCACGCGCCAACCATTGAACAGAGGGGATAAGCAGTAAAACGCCAGTTCGCTGGCGTTTTTTATATGGGGGGCGACAAGGCCGAAGGGAAGGAAGGTCAGTGGCGTATTGAAGACTCTTGTTGTTCGGTTGGGTTGCGCTAATTCCGGTTATACCCAGTTATAAAAGTCACGCGAATTGACGGGAAATAATCTTGTAATTTTCAACCCGGAATGGATATAAATATTCGGCCTGCAACTGCCGCGCTCAGGGGTGTTTCGGGTTGCCAGCACAGTTATGTGCCGATGAGGCTAGATTGGGCTGGATTTGCCAGGGGTATGGCGAAAATTTCAATGAACTAAAGCGGCAGGATCCAGTTCAAATATTATGTTGCCGGTAAGGACGCAGGCAGTAAGGATTCTGATCCTGAGAGGACTCTCGCTTGAGAGACGAGGTGCCCCCATGAAGATTAACTGTTTTTTGTTCGGTTGTGTATGGACCGAAAGGAACCTTTGCGTACTTGGGCATGAAGCCATGCAGTGCATGCGGTGCTCACGCTGTGGATCCTATCGTTATATGCCCGCGGATATCGAGGAGGTCTGAGCCAAGGCGCACCCTGTGATGATAATCGGTAAATGGATGAGTGAAGGTTTGGTGGTGCAAGAGCGCGCTGCTGTATTTCCTGAGGTGATCACGCTTGCATCGTGCCTGTATCAGGCCTGTGCAGGTGCAGAAGAGGAAAAATTGATGACTAGAACCGCCGAGCAGATTTTCCAGGAAGCCTTCCAACGCACGGACTTCGAACCGAACAGCACGGGCTACAGCCAGGATTTTACTTTCGCGCTCGAGCCCGAAGAACGCGCCGAACTGAAGCATGTGGTCAGCCTTATCCGGGACAAAGCCCAGCGTCAGAGTCCTTCCCACCAGGTGGTCATTGCCTCCCTGAACGACAAAGGACCGGGACTGGTCGGGATTACCCTGGAGTTTCTGTCCCTGCCCCTGAACAGCCAGGACAAGTGAACAGCCAGGACAAGGGCGTCGTGAACAAGTGAGCCTTCCATGCGGTTCCGTAGTTGTGCTGCGGAACCCGCACGTTTATTTGGATCATGCCCAACCGACTGGACTCTGCCCCGCAGAGTAAATTGGGCGTTCCCGGCTAGACCGCTCTCCCTCCAGTTCCAGTGAAGACCAAACTGCTCCTTAGCCAGCCTGGCATAACTTTCCCAGGCTGCTGGGCTGGGCTTTGCTCAGTGATTTGGCTTGAATAATGGGCCAGCCTTGAAGTGAGCCAAGTTAAAACTAGTTTGAGTTTTCTAATTTTAATTCCGCAACACAGTCCGCAGCATAGTAGTGCCTTCTCGTTCGATCTTTGAGTCGCAGCATGGGGCACTCGAGTTCCCGCCATGAAACTTTTTCTTTCGAATTTCGGTCCTCCCCAAAAGGGGCTGCCCAGGGCGGTCCAACCAGCAGCGGGATGGAGACGCACGATGAGCAATTCCAAACAGACATTACCGCCCCAGCACCAGTCGCACCAACCGGGCCAGGAACACGAGATGCGGCCCAGGCCGGCCTTTGAGGCCGAAGACTACAAGGCGGCGGGCAAACTGGAGGGCAAGGTCGCCCTGATCACCGGGGCGGACAGCGGCATCGGTCGTGCGGTGGCGGTGACCTACGCCAAGGAGGGGGCCAGGATAGTGGTGGTCTACCTCAACGAACATGAGGATGCCGCCCAGACCCAGCGGGAAATCACCCTGGCCGGGCAACCCAGCCTGCTGCTGGCCGGTGATGTGGCCGATGAAGGCTTCTGCCAGGAGGTGATCCGCAGAACACTGGCGCAATGGGGCCAACTGGATATCCTGGTTAACAATGCCGGTGAGCAGCATCCCCAGGAACGGCTCGAGGACATCAGCCCGCAGCAATGGGAACAGACCTTTCGCACCAATATCTTCGGCATCTTCCTGCTGACCCGGGCCGCGCTACCCCATCTGCCGGCGGGCTCCAGCATCATCAATACCACCTCCATCACCGCCTACCGTGGGCACCCGACGCTGATCGACTACGCCTCCACCAAAGGTGCCATCACCTCGTTCACCCGCTCGCTGTCGACCAACCTGGCCAAGCGCGGCATTCGGGTCAATGCGGTCGCCCCGGGCCCCATCTGGACCCCCCTGATTCCCTCGACCTTCAGCGAGGAAAAAGTTGCGCAGTTCGGCGCCGACACCCCCCTGGGGCGGCCCGGCCAGCCAGAAGAACTGGCACCGGCCTATGTCTACCTGGCCTGCAACGACTCCTCCTACATGACCGGCCAGGTCCTGCACCTGAACGGCGGCACCGTGATCAACGGTTGAGGGCGGCGCAATGGCACCTACGGTCTGGAAGGGCGCGGTCAGTTTCGGCC
>DATDTH010000405.1:0-5863 GCA_035290985.1 Pseudomonas sp.
GCGGTCTGTTCGGCGGCGACAGCGTCACGCTCGGTCAAAGCGGCAGCTTCAGCGACAAGAACGCCGCCACCGGCAAGGCCGTGACCATTGCCAACAGCCTGAGCGGCAGCGACGCGGGCAACTACGTGGTGGCCGCTGGCAGCACCACGGCCGATATCAGCGCGGCCACGCTGATGGTCAACGGCACCACGGCGACGAACAAGACCTACGACGGCACCGCCGCCGCCACCCTCAGCGGCGGCGCGCTCGCCGGTTTGGTTGCCGGGGACAGGGTCAGCCTGAGTCAAAGCGGCAGCTTCAGCGACAAGAACGTCGCCATCGGCAAGACGGTCAGCTACACCAGCAGTCTCTCCGGCAGCGACGCTGGCAACTACCTGCTGGCAGCGAGCAGCGGCACCACCACAGCCGACATCACTCCCGCCGTCTTGAGCGTGACGGCCAACGACGACAGCCGCCGCGCCGACGGCAACGCCTACCGCGGCGGCAATGGCGTGCGCTACAGCGGCTTCGTGAATGGCGAGAGCAGCGGTGTGCTCGGCGGCAGCCTGGCCTACGGTGGCAGCGCCCAAGGCGCCACTCGCGCGGGCAGCTACGGCATCAGCGTCAACGGCCTGAGCGCGGACAACTACAGCCTGGCGTATCTGGACGGCACGCTGCTGATCGACGCGGCCTCGACCACCGATCCGGCGCTGACCGAGGCCCAGCAAGGCCTGCAGGCCAGCCCGCCGGGTTCGGAGCTGGAGCCTTCAGCGCTGACCGCCCTTGGCGATGAGCGCGGGGCAGTGCGTATCCACGACTGCGGTATGCGCCTGGCCTCCGGTCAGATCTGCAACTGAATTTCTCATTTTTAAAGAGCATACGCTTCGATGTATTGCGCATTCCGCATGTCCCGCTTTCCACTGTGTTTGTTAGCTTCGGCCCTGACCTTGGCGACTGCCCAGGCTGTTGCCGCCACCCCGGATGCCGGGCAAATTCTGCAAGAGCCGCGTGCGCCTCTGGTCGCTCCCAGAGGCGACGCCCCCGCGCTGATCATCGACAAACCCAGTTCCGGCCGTATGCCCGAGGGTGGCCCCAGGGTTCGGCTGACGGCCATTCGCTTCAGCGGCAACACGGCCTTCAGCGCCGATACCCTGCAAAGCCTGCTGGCCGACGCTTTGGGCAAAGAGCTGACCTTCGCCGAGCTCAGCCGCCTGGTCGAGCGTGTCAGCCGGCATTACCGAGAGGCGGGCTACCTGGTGGCCCGTGCCTACCTGCCGGCCCAAGAGGTAAAGAACGGCGTGCTCGAAATGGCCATGCTGGAAGGCAATCTGGGCCAGGTGACAATCACCAATACAGCGGGTTTGAAAGCCTCGGCGCTGGCACCTGTGCACGCGCTGCCGCTGAATGCTCCGGTACAAGGACGCAGCCTGGATCGGGCGCTGCTCACCCTGTCGGACCTGCCCGGCACCCGCGTTCAGTCCACCTTGCGTCCCGGCAGCACGCTCGGGGCTTCGGATCTTCTGGTCGAGGTCCAGAAGACCCGCAGCGTCCAAGGCAGCGCCGACATCGACAACTTCGGCAGCACCTACACCGGCGAATACCGTGCAGGCACCAGCCTCTACTGGAACAACCCGCTGGACCGCGGCGATCAGCTCAGCCTGCGGCTGCAAACCAGCGACGCCGACATGCACTACGAGCGGCTGGGCTACCAGTTGCCGGTGGGGAACTATGGCACTCGCGTGGGCGCGGCCGTCTCGCATATCGACTACCGGCTGGGCAAAGACTTCGAATCGCTGGATGCCGAGGGACGCGCCAACACCGCCAGCTTGTATCTGCTCCAGCCACTGCTGCGCAGCCCCCTGAACAACTGGTACGGCCAGCTTCAGTTGGATGCCAAGAGCCTGCGCGATGTCGTGGACAGTACCGACACCGTTACTGAACAGCGCCTACGCAATGTCGTGCTGGGGGTCAACGGCGACTGGCAGGACAGGTTGCTGGGTGGGGGCAGCAACGGCCTGGGGGTGAACCTGACGGCCGGCCAGGTACGACTGGACGAGGAGAGCCAGCTACAAGACGCGGCCAGCGCGCAAAGTGCCGGGGGCTTCAGCAAATTGAACTACCGGATACAACGTGTGCAGTTCCTTCGCCCGGACTGGTCACTGGCGTTCAGTTTGAGTGGTCAGATGAGCGACAAGAACCTGGCCTCGGTAGAGAAATTCAGCCTGGGCGGCAGCGCCGGAGTACGGGCCTACGACCAGGGCGAGGGCATCGGTGATACAGGCTGGCTGAGTAGCGTGGCGCTGCGTTGGCAACCGGCACCGCATTGGCAACTGCAGGCGTTTTATGACGCGGGTGCGGTGAAAATCAACCACCGACCCTGGACGACCGACAGCAACCGAATTCACCTGGGGGGCGCAGGCCTGGGCCTGGGCTGGAGCACCGACACGCTGGCGTTTTCCCTGACATCTGCCTGGGCCACCGAGGGCAAGAGCAACGCCGACCAGCATGGCGCCAGGCTGTGGGCACAGGCGTCGATCGGATTCTGAGGAACTCCAGCGTGAACCACGCCTACCCTCTTGTCTGGAATGACGCAGCTCAACGTACGTACCCGCGGGGAGGGGTAAATCCCTGGTCGTAGTGCTGTCGTGGTCGCCCTCGGTGCCACCCTGCGTGAGCCGGGCAGTTTCAATCGCCACACCCGGGGGTGCGCCACAAGCGCGCCCTTTTTTGGTTCTTCGCGGCATGCATGGGCGCACGCTCCGCAGCTGCCGCTCAAGGACTGGGCAGGGTGCTCAGGGTCTTGCAACTGGCGGCGTAGTGCTGGTTGCAGGCGCTCTGGAACAGGCGTCTGGCTTGCGGCGGATCCCGGGGTACACCCTGTTCGCCTCTGAGGTAGAGGTTGCCGAGTATGTGCTGGGCCATGGGGTTGCCGCCCGCGGCGGACTGGTTGAGGTACTGGAGCATGGCTTGCGGGTTGCCATAGGCCGGGTCGGTGCGGCCGGTATAGAGAAAGGCCAGGCTGACCGCGGCCATGGCATGGCCCTGGTTCGCGGCCTGCTTCCACCAGCGTTCCGCCTGTTTCAGATCCGTGGGCTTGGCGGCGAAGTAGAAGCTGCCCAACTGGAACTGGCTCTCGGGATCGCCGCGATTGGCTTGCCCGTGCAGTTGTTGCCACTGGGCATCCGCGGCTGGTGTTGCGGGCGTGCTGCCGGGCGCGTGCGGTTCTGGCGCCTGGCTGGCGCAGCCGCCCAGCAGGAGCAGGCAGAGAGCGGCGGCATGTAGCAAGCCGATCCGGGGGGAAGCCATCATCTCGTTTATTCCTTTTACCGCGCTCATCGCGTTCATTGTCAGGGTCTGCCTGATCGGACGGCAATTACGGCGACAAGTTTGCCGTCGCCTCGGGTTTTGTCTGGTGGTCAGGGGCGGCGCCATGCGTTCGGAATGCCGGCTCTTGGTTTTGTGAATTTATTGGTGTATTTTTTCATGAAATATTTTTATTAATATTTCACGAATCGCCACGTTCAAACAATGGACCTCGTATGTCGCCCGTTACATGCCGGGTGATAGTGCTGCGGCCGACCGGGCGCTGGCCGGTGGGATGCTCGGCGGGCAGGGCCTGGTCTGAACGCATTATTAAAAGAGCACCGATATGGACATGCAGGATGAAGTCGAAGGGCTCGCGATACTGATCCGCGACCTGCGCAAGCACAAGAACATGACCCTGGGCGAGCTGGCGACCCGGGTCGGTCGCTCGGTGGGCTTTTTGTCCCAGGTCGAGCGCGGCCTGTCGCGCCCGACCGTGGCCGATCTCACGGCCATCAGCGAGACCCTGGGCGTGCCCACCACCTACTTCTACAGCCTGAGCAAGCCGCGCGGGCTGCCCTGGGTGACCCGCCCCGGTGAGCGCCGCACCCTCTACTACGCCGGCGGCATTACCGATGTGCTGGTGTCGCCGCGCATGTCGGCGGGATTTTCCATGCTCGAAAGCCACCTGGCGCCCGGTGCCAGCAGTGGCGAGGGCCATCTGGACGACAGCTCGGAGCAGGGCGGTTTCGTCCTCGAGGGCGAACTGACCCTCTGGCTGGGCGACGAACAGCCGGTGACCCTCGAGCCCAACGACGGCTTCCAGCTGCCGGGGCATAGCCAGTTCCGCTACGCCAACCTCACCGAGAGCCCCACGCGGGTGCTCTGGGTGTTTCGCTGAGCATTCCGCATTCATGCATAACAAGGACAAGAACATGGCTTCCCCAACCCCCTCCCTGCTCGACGAAGTGCGCGCCTTTCGCGCTCGGCACCCCGAGGTGCGCTATGTCGACCTGATTGCCCTGGACATACCCGGGCATTTCTACGGCAAGCGCTATCCCCTGGACATGCTCGAGAAGGTCGCCGCCGGCAGCCCGCTGAAACTGCCGCAGAACTGCGTGCTGCTGGGCGTGCAGGGCGGGCTGCACCCGATCGGTGATTATTGCTTCAATGACGGCGACCCGGACGCACCGCGGCGGTTGATTCCCGGCACGCTCAAGCCGGTGCGCTGGGAAGGCCAACTCCTGGGGCAGATGCTGATCAGCTCGGACGGCACCGAGTCGCCCATCGAGTTCGAGCCCCGGGAAGTGCTGGCGCGGGTGCTCCAGCGCCTGGAAAAACGCGGCATTCGCCCGGTGGTGGCCTTCGAGCTGGAGTTCTACCTGTTCGACCGCAAGCTGCAGGACGGCTTGCCACAGTTCCCCCGGGATCCGCTCTGCGACGATCCGGACGACCAACCGAACATGCATATCGAGCGGCTGTCGCGTTTCTCCGCCGTGCTGCACGAAATAGTCGAGGCCGCGAACGAGCAGGGCGTGGACGCCAACGTGATCACCGCGGAACTCGGGCCGGGGCAGTTCGAAATCAACTTCGGGCACAACCCGGACGGCCTGCAGGCCGCCGACTGGGCCGCCCTGTTCTGCCGCAGCACCCGGGGCGTGGCGCTCAAGCATGGCCACCGCGCCAGCTTCATGAGCAAGCCTTACCTGCAGGCGCCGGGCAGCGGCATGCATGTGCACGTCAGCCTCTACGATGCCGCCGGCAACAACCTGCTGGCGGCGGACGAACAGCAGCCCCTGCGCCATGCCGTGGCCGGCTGCCTGGAGTTGCTGCCGCATTGCATGCCGATCTTCGCCGCCAACCACAACGCCTTCCGCCGCTACGGCGCCATGGTAAACGCCGCCAGCCGAGCCAGCTGGGGTTTCGAGGACCGCGATGCGTGCATCCGCATCCCCGAATCCGACGGGCGCAACCTGCGCATCGAACACCGCCTGGCCGGTGCCGACGCCAACCCTTACCTGGTGCTGGCGGCCATCCTCACCGGCATGGAGCACGGCCTGGACGCTCAGCGCGAACCCATAGCCCCGCTCAACGAGAACCGCCAGAGCGGCATCGACTTTCCCCAGGACATGCTCACCGCGGTGGCGGCCATGCAGGACCATCCCGTGGTGCGCGAAGGACTGGGCGGCGAATTCGTGATGGTCTACTGCGAGAACAAGCGCCAGGACCACCTGGCCTTTATGAACGAGGTTAGCGCGCGGGAGTACCGCTGGTTCCTCTAACAGTCTTCGTTCGATGGGTATCGCTGCGCTCAACCCATCCTACGCGGCTGACTCGCCTACGTAACGGGGGCAAACTTCTCGCCCCCTCAATCCCCGGTGGCGACGGGGCGGGTCGGGTCGGTGATCCACTCGCTCCAGGAGCCGGCGTAGAGCGGCGCCAGGGGATAGCCGGCCAGGCTCAGGGCGAACAGGTTGTGGCAGGCGGTCACGCCGGAACCGCAGTAGGCCACCAGGTCGCTCGGCGCGCGCTCGCCGATCAGCGCGGCGAAACGCTGGCGCAGCCGCTCCGGCGGCAGGAA
>DATDTH010000406.1:0-9921 GCA_035290985.1 Pseudomonas sp.
GTTGCCCCTTGGGTGCTGGTCGGCGAACAACACGACAACCCTGATCATCATGCCCTGCAGCTCTGGTTGCTGCGCAGCCTGGCGCGGCAGCGGCCGTCCGGTAGCCTGCTGCTGGAGATGCTCGGTCCCGATCAGCAGGCCCGGATCGATCGGGCCCAGGCGATGATCCGTCAGGGTCAGCCACCCCAGGATCTGATCGGGGCGCTGGCTTGGCAGCCTGGCTGGGACTGGTCGCTGTACGGGCCGCTGGTGCGTTATGCCCTGGCCCAGTCTTACCCGCTGCTGGCCGCCAACCTGAGTCGGCCGCAGATGATGCAGGTCTACCGTGAGCAGCCGACCTTTCGAGGGCCGCTCTCCACGGCCAAGGCCGTTCAGGATGCGCTGCTGGCCGATATTCGTCAGTCCCACTGTGGCCTGTTGCCCGAGGCGCAGTTGCCGGCCATGCTGGCCGTGCAGCAGCAGCGCGACAGGCGCATGGCCGAGGCGCTGCTGGCGGCTCCCGCACCCGCCGTACTGCTGGCCGGCGCCTTCCATGTGCGCCATGATCTGGGGGTGCCGCTGCACCTGGCCGATCTCGGCGCTCGGCCAGGGCTGGTGCTGATGCTGGCCGAAGTGGGGGCTGGGGTCACGACGGCACAAGCCGACTACGTCTGGTACAGCGCCGCCCAGCCCGAGCAGGACCACTGCGCGACCTTGCGTTAGCAGGCCGCTGGCTATTCATTCGCGCCTACCCGTTACAGACGGTATGCTTCCAGCATGGATAAACACCGAGATACCCCCCTGGCCAGCTTCATCGATCTTTTGCTCGATGCCATTTGCGTGGTCGATGCCCAGGGGCGGTTTGTTTCTGTCAGCGCGGCCTGTGAGCGTATCTTCGGCTACAAACCCGAGGAAATGCTCGGTCGGCTCATGCTGGACATGGTGGTGCCCGAGGACCGGGCGATGACGCTGCAAGCAGCCGGCGAGATCATGGCCGGGCAGATCAAGACCTGCTTCGAGAACCGTTACCTGCACAAGGACGGGCGGGTCGTGCATATCATGTGGTCGGCCCGCTGGTCGGAGCTCGATCAACTGCGCATCGCCGTGGCGCGCGACATTACCGAGCGCAAGCGGGCCGAGTCGATGCAGGCGGCGCTCTACCGCATTTCCGAAGCGGCGCAGGCAACCGAGGATCTGCACGCCCTGTTCAAGGATATCCATCAGATTATTGGCGAGCTGCTGCCCGCCGATAATTTTTCCGTGGTGCTCTATGACGAGCAGCGCGGCGAGCTCAGCGCCGCCTACCATGTCGATGCCTACGATCAAGCCCCTATGCCGCAGCTCCTGGGGTCGGATGCTGCCTGTGCAGAGGTCATGCGTACGGGAAAGACCTTGCTGCTGACCCCGGAAGGTTTGGCCGATGGTGTCGGAGCCTCTGTGGGTGAGGGCGGCGGGCGGTCGCGTTACTGGTTGGGGGTTCCGCTCAAGTCGCGCAAGGGTGCCATAGGGGCCCTGGTGCTGCAGAGTGATGTGGGCGGTGCGAGCTACAGTGCCCAGGACCAGGAACTGCTGCAGTTCGTTTCGACCCAGGTCGCCAATGCCATCGAACACAAGCAGATGCACAGCCGCTTGCAGTTCAGCGCCCGGCACGACCCGCTAACCGGTCTGCCCAACCGCGCGCTTCTGGCTGACCGCCTGAAAACCGCCCTCGCCCGGGCGCGTCGTGAGCAGGGCCAACTGGCCTTGCTCTACCTGGACCTGGATAAATTCAAGGAAGTGAACGACAGCTTCGGCCATGCCGCCGGAGATCTGCTGTTGCAGGTGGTCGCCCATCGACTCACGCAATGCGTGCGCGAGTCGGACACCATTGCGCGGGTCGGCGGCGACGAATTCGTGGTGCTGCTCGAAAGCATCCAGGTGGCCGAGCATGCCTGGGCCGTCGCCGAAAAAATCATCGAGGCGCTCAACCAGCCCTTCGAACTGGAGGGCGGCAGCCGGACCATACTGCCGAGCATCGGCGTCGCCTTCTACCCCGAGCATGGCGACGAGGAGCGGCAATTGCTCGAGCATGCCGATGAGGCCATGTACGGGGCGAAGAAGAACGGTGGCAACCGGGCCCAGTCGACCCGTGCCCGTCTGCGCGATGGCGACATCCCGATGGAAGTGCCGGCTTCCTGAGGCGAGACGTCTTTCCTGTGGTGACTAAGTACAAATGTCCAAATGGCAGGCAAAAAAAGACCCGGGTGTGAGCCGGGTCAAGAACCGTGTTTAGCCTGATGAGGAGATAACCTGAAGAGCCCGACTGAATGGTCCCTTGAGCTTATCGGCTGATCTCGCGATCAGTTGTGATAATAATAACAATTATCATTTAGATGTCAATGCTTTCAGTTCGATTATTTTGTTTCGGCGGCAGGCGCGTAAGTGGGGCCGTAGAAACGCAGAACCCGGCACGGGGCCGGGTTCGTGGAGAGCGGGTGGGCCTTTAGGCCTGGGTTTCAGGCAGGCGCAGCTGTGTGACTTCCTTGTTCAGCAGGTCGATGCGGCGGGCCATGCTCTCGATCAGGCTATGAGCGATCCGCGGATTGCTCTGCATCAGGCTGAGAAACTGTTCCTTGGGAATCACCATCACGGTGCAGGCTTCGCTGGCCAGTACGGTGGCGCTGCGTCTTTCCCGGGTGAACACCGCCATGGCGCCGAAAATCTCATCCTTCTGCACATCGCCCACCTTATGTCCGTCGACATAGGCTTCGGCGTGACCTTCGATGATGATGAAGACATGGTCGGCTTCGTCGCCCTGATGGATCAGTTCCTCGCCAGCGGCGAAATGCTGGAAGCCGGTGGCCGGGCGGATATCCGGTTGTTTCAGGCGGGCCAGGGCATCGGAGAGCAGGGCGGTATGGCCGATCAGGTACTGGATGAAGAGTTCCTGGCGTTGTTCGTCGGCATAGATGTGCTTGAACACCTCGCTGCGCGAGTAGGGAACCAGGCTCAGGGGTTCTTCGCTGCTGTAGCGGCAACTGGGCAATTCGATGCCTTGGCGCAGGCCGACCAGATCGCCTTCCTGCAGGTAGAACAATGGACGTTCGTCGACCAGGGCATGCAGCAGGCCGTTCTCGATGATGAAGAGTTGGTTGGCCGGCAGTACCAGGGCCAGATCGTCGACGTGTTCGAGGAGTAAAGGTGCACCCGCTGGCGCCAGCCCTTCCAGCAATTGGGCGGGAATGCTTTGCAGTCGGTTGATCAGCTGATCGGCGTAGGCCGGTTGCTCCCCGAGTAGGTACATACAGTGTTTCCTTGAGCTGGCTGGCGAGAATGCACGAACGTCCCTGTCACAATATAGGGGCGCGGTGTCCGGCGTAAATGCTTGGCGGCGGAGGTTGTGAGCTAGCTCCTGTTATGGGTCGCGATGGCATCCAGTTGAGTGTTCAGTTCGGCCTTGTGGGCGGGGGGTAGCTCGTTCCAGTGGATATCGAGCAGCGCGCCCTCGATGGCATAGAGCAGCACTTTCGACGCGCGAAAGCCTCGGGCACGCACGGCCCGGTAGGCGTCGACCGCGCCCAGTCGGCGCAAATCCGTGGCGCTGTGGATGCCCACGGCATGCAGCCACTGGGCCGAAGTCTTGCCGAGATTCTTCAGGTGTTGCAGTTCATCGTTCATTCAGCCTCCGTGTGGCGTGGCTCGGCGCTACAGGGGTCGGTGGGGTGGCCCGTCAGAAAGTGTAGCGGCCAACGAACAATTCGTGGCTTCGTGATATCACCCCAGGCGTGAGCGAGTGCCGGGCTCAGCTCCGCGATCGGATCGCGGCCCTTTGCCTGCTCCCAGCGCTGTACCGCCGACCAGGTGCGCAGGTAGCCGGTCAGGTGCGCGAAGCTCCACTGCGCCTCCATGGCGAAAGGCGGTACGGGCAGGCGCGGGAAGGGCGGCTGCAGGTCGCGATAGCCGGCGTCGACACTGGCCCGGCCCAGGGGCCAGTAGCCCTCGAGCGTCTCATGGTGGAGTCGCTCGATCAGGGCGTCGAGCGCCGGCTCGATTTGCAGCAGGCTGTAGCACCAGGCACAGAACAGGCCGCCAGGTTTGAGCAGGCGTCGAATTTCCTGGAAAAAGGCTGGGGTGGCGAACCAGTGCAGGGCCTGGGCGACCAGGATCAGGTCGAGGCTGGCGTCCTTCAGGGGGATGGCCTCGGCGGTCGCGGCAAAACAGCCGATCCCCAGCCGTTCCGGTGCGACCAGCAACTGCTCGATGCTGGCATCGCAGGCCAGCACTTGTTCGAATTGCGTGAGTAGAGGCCGGCTGGCCTGGCCATTGCCGCAGGCAATGTCCAGGGCCCGTTGCCGGGTCGGGCTGCGCTCGGCCAGCCAGGCGAAGAGTTCGGCTGGGTAGTGCGGTCGGAAGCTGGCATAGGCCTGAGCGCGGGCACCGAACAGTCGAGCGACATCGCTCATGCCTTGGTCCGGTAGCGCAGGCGGGTGCCGAAGTTGACCGACATCAGAATCTCGTCGGCGCTGAGCTCGGGTGGGAAATAGGCGCCGGAAATCTGCGCGTGGGCCAGGCTGGCGCCTTCCATGACGGCCTGGCGCAGGTCGACGCCGCGCAGGTCGGCGCCGCGGAAGTAGGCGTCGGTGAAATCGATGCGGTCGGCTTGCAGGGTGCGCAGGTCGATGCCGCGGAAATCACCATTGGCCAGGTCGATCCTGCCTTCGCTGGGTTTCTGTTTGTTGAAGTTGGCGAGGTCGTCGTTGCGCAGCAGGCGATACAACGGATGGTCGAGTTGGTGCGGTAGGCTCATGATGAAATTCCGGTGAGGAGTTCACCGGAGTATAGAGGCCGCGCGAAGCTCTGCTCGGCGCGGCCCTGGATCGGCTTGTCAGAGCCCCGGCAGGCGCGTGCGGATACGCTCGACCAGGCTGTCCAGGCTGGCGCTTTCGTGGGTGTCGACGCGCTTGCTGTGCAGTTGCTCGTCCGCGCGCAGGGCTTCTCGAGCGGCCTGTTGTGCCTGGATCACTTCGAGCGTGGCATCGGAGGGGTCGACCCCGGCCTGTTGGCGTTGGGCCAGCCAGCTGACGATGACCTCCTCGGGGGCCTGGCAGTCCAGGATCAGGAAGGGCGCGCCGGTTGCCTCGGCCACCTGCCAGGCCGCGTCGCGCTGGGCTTGCTTGAGGTAGGTGGCGTCGATCACCACGGGGAAGCCGGCATGCAGGGCGGCGTCCGCCAGTTGGTGCAGGCGCTCATAGGTCGCGGTGCTGGCGTCCGGGTTGTAGATGCCGCTGCTCAGCGCCTGTGGCGCGCCGTCCGGCTGCTCGCCGAATAGGCGTTTGCGTTCCACGTCCGAGCGCAGGCGAATGGCGCCCAGGGCTTCGACCAGGCGCATGGCCACGTGGCTCTTGCCCACGGCCGACACGCCGTGGGTGATGGCCAGAAAGCGCGAGGGAATGGCGCTGTAGCTTTCCGCCAGGTCGGCGTAGCTGCGGTATTGGCGCAGGATCACGGCGCGCTGCACGGCGTCCTGTTCGTGACCGAGGCTGAACAGGTTGACCTTGCCGCGCACCATGGCGCGGTAGGCCTTGTAGAAATTCAGCAATTCCAGGGCGTCGTAGTCGCCGGTCAACTCCAGCCAGGCGCTGATAAAGCGCCGGGCCAGGGGTTTGAGGCCGCGGTCCTCGAGGTCCATGACCAGGAAGGCGCTGTCCGCTGTGATATCGGTCAGGCGGAAGGGTTCGTTGAACTCGATGCAGTCGAACAGCACCACCTGTCCGTCGATCTGCGCCGCGTTGCCCAGGTGGATATCGCCGTGGCATTCGCGGATGAAGCCTTCGGCCTTGCGTCGTTCGAGCAGCGGCTTGAGTCGCTCGTAGCTACTCTCGGCCCAGGCTTGCAGGGCATCCAGTTGCAGCAGGTCGGCCTTGTCCTTGAGCAGGGGGCGGATTTGCTCGAAGTTCTGCCGCACCGGTGCCATCACCACCTCGGGCGTGCCCAGGGGGTGTTCCGGGGAGACGCGGGGGGCGTTCAGGTGGAACCGGGCGATCTGTCGGGCCAGGGCGTCGATATGCTCGACCGTCAATTCGCCGCGTGCCTGCAAGTCGCCGAGCAACTGGTTCTGCGGGAATTGGCGCATCTTGATCGCAAATTCGATCGCCGGGCCGTCACCGCCCAGTTGGGGGGCCTCGGCGCTGCCGGTGATCGGCAGTACGTCCAGGTACAGGTCCTGGGTCAGGCGCTGGTTCAGGCGGATTTCTTCCTGGCAGAAGTGCTGGCGCGCCGCCAGGTCGGTGAAATCGAGGAAGCCGAAATTGACCGGTTTCTTGATCTTGTAGGCGAAGGGGCCGGTGAGTAGCACCCAGGAGATGTGGGTCTCGATGACCTGGAAACCTTCTACCGGGTGGGGGTAGAGGGCCGGGTTCTGCAGGGCTGCTAGCAGGGACTGGCTCACGGTCGTTCCTTGGGTGTCAGGCAAATTGAGTGGGCCATTATGGCGGCTGCGCGCCACTCTGCAAACCGTTGGGGCGTGCCTGTCGGCGTTGGGCAAAGTGCGTATAATGCGCCGCCATGACAGCTCCCCGTAAATCTCGTTCGCGTTCCAAGCCCCGTTCCGGCGGTCTTCGGCCTCTATTGGGCTGGGTTTTCAAGCTCGGCCTGGTGGGGTTGGTGGTGCTGGCCGGCTTCGCCGTCTACCTCGATGCCGTGGTGCAGGAGAAGTTCTCCGGCAAGCGCTGGACGGTGCCGGCCAAGGTCTATGCCCGACCGCTGGAGCTGTTCGTCGGACAGAAGCTGTCCAAGGCCGACTTCCTGATCGAACTCGATGCCCTGGGCTATCGGCGTGAAAGCACGGTCAGCGGGCCCGGAGCGGCCGTGGTGGCTGGCGGCAATGTCGACCTGCACACCCGGGGCTTCCAGTTCTATGAGGGGGCCGAGCCCGCGCAGCGGGTGCGGGTGCGCTTTTCCGGCGATTATGTCGCCGGGCTGAAGCAGGCCAGCGGCAGCGACCTGGCGGTGGCGCGGCTGGAGCCCATGCTGATCGGTGGCCTGTACCCGGCGCACCATGAAGACCGCATCCTGATCAAGCTGGACCAGGTGCCCCCCTATTTGCTGGAAACCCTGGTGGCGGTGGAAGACCGCGAGTTCTACAACCACCACGGTGTTTCGCCCAAGTCCATCGCCCGGGCGGTGTGGATCAACGCCACGTCCGGGCAATTGCGCCAGGGTGGCAGCACCCTGACCCAGCAATTGGTCAAGAATTTCTACCTGACCAACGAGCGCAGCCTGAGCCGCAAGGCGACCGAAGCCATGATGGCGCTGTTGCTGGAGTTGCATTACGAGAAGAACGACATTCTCGAGTCCTACCTGAACGAGGTGTTTCTCGGTCAGGACGGTCAGCGCGCGGTCCATGGCTTCGGCCTGGCCAGCCAGTATTTCTTCAGCCAGCCCCTGGCCGAACTCAAGTTGCATCAGGTGGCACTGCTGGTCGGTATGGTCAAGGGGCCGACTGTCTACAGCCCACGACGCAACCCCGAGCTGGCCTTGAAGCGTCGCAATGTGGTGCTGGATGTGCTGGCCGAGCAGGGCGTGGCCAGTGCCGAGGAAGTGGCGGCGGCCAAGCTCAAACCCCTGGGGGTGACCCAGCGTGGCAGCCTGGCGGACAGCTCCTTCCCGGCCTTCCTGGACCTGGTCAAGCGCCAGTTGCGGGAGGATTATCGTGAGGAGGACCTCACCGAGGAGGGCCTGCGCATCTTCACCAGCTTCGATCCGATCCTCCAGCTCAAGGCCGAGGCGGCCTTGGGTGAAAGCCTCAAGCGCCTGTCCGGGCGCAAGGGCGTGGATCAGGTCGAGGCGGCGATGGTGGTGAGTAATCCTGAGACCGGCGAGGTTCAGGTGCTGATCGGCAGCCGACAGCCGCGTTTCGCCGGCTTCAACCGGGCCCTGGATGCGGTGCGGCCGATCGGTTCGCTGATCAAGCCGGCGGTCTACCTTACGGCGCTGGAGCGCCCCAGCCAGTACACCTTGACCAGTTGGCTGGCCGACGAGCCGTTCTCCGTCAAGGGGCAGGATGGCCAGGTCTGGCGCCCGCAGAACTATGATCGCAAGGCCCACGGTACGGTTTACCTGTACCAGGGGCTGGCCCAGTCCTACAACCTGTCCACCGCCAAGCTCGGTCTGGAACTGGGGGTTCCCACCGTGCTCAAAACCCTGGAGCGTTTGGGCGTTTCCCGGGAATGGCCGGCTTATCCCTCGATGTTGCTCGGTGCCGGCGCGCTGAGTCCGATGGAAGTGACGGCCATGTACCAGACCCTGGCCAATGGCGGCTTCAATACCCCGCTGCGGGGCATCCGCAGCGTGCTGGCAGCCGAGGGCGAGCCGCTCAAGCGCTATCCCTTCCAGATTCAGCAGCGCTTCGATCCGGGCGCCATCTACCTGGTGCAGAACGCGATGCAGCGGACGATGCGCGAAGGCACCGGGCGTTCGGTCTACAGTCAGCTGCCGACATCCTTGAGCCTGGCCGGCAAGACCGGTACCAGCAACGATTCACGGGACAGCTGGTTCGCCGGTTTCAGCCAGGATCTGCTGGCGGTGGTCTGGCTGGGGCGTGACGACAATGGCCCGACACCCTTGACCGGGGCTACCGGCGCCTTGCAGGTCTGGACCGGTTTCATGGGCAAGGCCGATCCGCTGCCGCTGGATATGCCGCTGCCGGACAACGTGATCCAGGCCTGGATCGATGGCCGTAGCGGCCAAGGTTCCGACCCTAGCTGCCCGAATGCCGTGCAGATGCCGTATATTCGCGGCAGCGAGCCGTCCCCCGGAGCCGCCTGTGGTATTCAGGCACCGGTGGATTCGGTAATGGATTGGGTCAAGGGCTGGATAGATTGAGAGGATGCACAGTGACTAGATGGTGGATTCCTGCTTTAGCGGCCACGGCCCTGCTGGCGGGTTGCTCGACGGCTCAGCGCGGCGCCATTCCGGTGGTCGAGGCTGGAGCATCAATTTCCGAAGAGCAGGAGGGCGGTGGTGCTGGCGGTTATCGTCCGCCCGCGACTCAGCCCAGGGCGATGCCCGAAGACGCCGGCGTGGTGGTGATGGTGCCTGGCGCGGGTGGTAGCACCACGCCCATTCAGAGCTTTCCTGGATCGGGCGCGCCCATCACGCCCGGTCCCATTACCGTTGGCCCCCTGAGCAGCGCACCCATGACGTCTGGCGGCGCGCCCATGCAGTCTGGCGGCGCGCCCATGCCGGTCACGCCGAGCGGTATCCCCAATGGCGGTGGCCTGGCGGCCGATGAACAGTTGGATGGGCCGGTGCTGGCCCTACTGACCACGGCCCAGCAACAGCAGGGCGGTGGCGACTTGAATGGCGCGTCTTCCAGTCTGGAGCGTGCCCAGCGAATTGCTCCACGGGAGCCGCAGGTGCTCTACCGTCTGGCCGAGGTGCGCCTGGCTCAGGGGGATGCGGCGCAAGCCGAGCAGTTCGCCCGGCGCGGTCTGAGTTATGCCAGTGGTCGCCCTGCCTTGCAGGCGAGCCTCTGGGACTTGATCGCCCAGGCCCGCGAGCGCCAGGGCGATCCGGCCGGCGCGGCCCAGGCCCGTGAGCGGGCGCGGATCAATCTCTGATGGATAAGCGTTTGCCCCTGCTGGCCGACCAATTATTGCTGATCGAGCGGGAGCTGCGAGTACAGGGCTGGTGGGGCAGCGCTCCGCCCAGCCCCGAGGCCTTGGCCAGCGAGCAGCCGTTTTGTGTCGATAGCCTGTCGTTCGAGCAGTGGCTGCAGTGGATTTTCCTGCCGCGCATGGCCTTTATGCTGGAGTCCGGCATGACGCTGCCCAGGGTCTCGGGTATCCAGGCCATGGGTGAAATGTCCTTCCGTGAGCGCCTGGCCCAGGCCAAGCCCCTATTAGGGCTGCTGGGCGAGTTCGACCGCCTGCTGCAGGCTTAGCTGGCGGTTGAAACGCTGCC
>DATDTH010000407.1:0-3198 GCA_035290985.1 Pseudomonas sp.
CGAGGACGATCACCGCTGCGATCAACAAGCTAAGTACCGGGTCGATCCACTGCCAGCCTTGCCAGAGGTAGAGCATACCGGCCAGTACGACGCCAACGGAGACCAGGGCATCTGCCGCCATGTGCAGGAATGCTCCGCGCAGATTAAGGTCGGTGCGGCTGCCGGACATAAACAGCCAAGCTGTGACTGCGTTGATAAGCACACCAATGCCGGCGACCAGCATGACGGTCTCACCCACCATGGGCTCGGGATGTTGCAAGCGTTGAATCGATGCCCAGCCCAATGAGCCCATGGCCACGAGCAAGATCACGGCGTTGATAAAGCTGGCGAGGATTGATCCGCGCTGCCAACCGTAAGTGTGCCGATCATTGGGGTGCAGGCGTGTGGCAGCCATCGCGGCCCATGCCAATACCAGGCCGCCAACATCACTGAGGTTGTGCCCCGCATCCGCAAGCAGGGCCAGCGAATTGACTTGCCAGCCATAAAAGGCTTCTAGCAAAACGAAACCCACGTTTAGCGCAATACCCAGTGCAAATGCTCGATCAAATTGCTTGGGGCTGTGTCCATGATGGTCATGAATATGCGGCATGGGTTGGATCAACCTCGGCATAGTTAGGCGAATGATCATTCGGGTTAGATAAACAGCGTTTCAAGTATCTCACCTGAGCGCACGGCAACCATTTCCCCTTCCTTCATCGGGCGCCATCCTTCACAGGCCAGCGGTACACTGGCGATTAGCGTTACTGGCTGTCGGTCAACGTCTACGACAGACAAAGCCTCCGCGTGCTGTTTTGTGAAACCACTCGCCGGAGTCTGCCAGAGATACAGTGCCGGAGGTGTCACCAGCCCAGTGTCTAACTGCAAGCGTCGGTCGGCATGGGCAAACAGGGCATCACCATCCGCATAAATGAAGTTGGCCGGGCCGTGTCTGCGTAATTCGATGGCAAAGCTCGCAATCACATCGAGGCGCGGCTTCAGCGCTGGCATTTCAGTGCTGACGTAGAGTTCTTTAAGTCTCCCGAGCAGCGCGCAAAAGGCTTGTTCCGAGTCGGTTTCGCCAATGGGCTGGAACTCCCCCAAGCCGAGCTGAAAGTCAATGCCATGCAAATTGCCGTTGTGGGCAAATACGTGCGTTCGACCTGCGAGGTCTCGAGTGAAGGGTGCCGTGTTAGCCAGGGATATGGCGCCCTGGGTGGCATGCCTAATATGCCCCAAGGCCAGCGTTGTGGCGGGCCCTCCAGCCAGCAAGAGCGGTACTAGCGGGCTCTCGCTGGCTGGGCTGGCTTCTTTAAACAGGGCGACATCACGGCCTGCATAAAGCGCAATGCCCCAGCCATCACGGTTTCGGCTGGCGCCACCCGCATGCGCCACCAGGCTCATGAGTGACGAGGTCAGTCTTGCGGGCAGCCGACTGGACATCCCCAGTAATTCACACATTGGCGTTGGTGCCTCGCGTATATGAACGGCTGCAAGGTTTTGCAGCCATTATTCGCTTCGTTCTCCCGTACCCGTTCAGCTTGCGGACTCAGCGTGTCGTGGCAAGCCCAGTGAAAACAGCGCGGCCAACAGGATAAACAGCGTCGAAATCCATAGACACGCGGGTAGACCATACGCCTGGTAGACCCAGCCGGACAGCACGGTGCCGATCAATCGGCCCATAGCGTTGGACATGTAGTAAAAGCCTACATCTAGCGACACCCCGTCTTCTTTGGCGTAGGAGACAATCAGGTAACTGTGCAAGGACGAGTTCACCGCAAACAGTGCACCGAACAGCAGCAGGCCGCCCAATACGACTAGGTGCGCCGATAAGCCGGCATACACACCCAGCGCGATAGCCGCCGGCAGCCCTGCCAACAGCAGCGCCCAGACAAATGCCGCGCGGCCGTCCGGTACATGACCACGCTGCTTACCGGTGATCGCCGGCGCGAAGGACTGGACGATGCCGTAGCCAATGACCCACGCGGCGAGGAAACCGCCGACCTGCCAGAAGTCCCAGCCAAACACCGTACTCAAGTAAACCGGTAAGGCCACCACAAACCAGACATCACGGGCACCGAAGAGGAACATCCGGGCGGCCGAAAGAATATTGATCGCCCGGCTCTTGGACAGAATGTCCTTGAACTTGGGTTTGGCTTTCGCCTTGCCCAGATCCTTCTTCAGCAGCAACAGACTGCTTAGCCAGATCAGCGCCAGCACGGCCGCCATCGCCAATACGGCATAGGTAAAGCCCAGCAACGCCAGCAAGGCGCCACCGAGGAAAAAGCCCACACCCTTGAGTGCGTTTTTCGAACCCGTGAGGATCGCCACCCACTTGTACAGCGTGCCTTGCTGGCCATCTGGCACCAAGAGCTTGATCGAGCTCTTGGCACTCATCTTGTTGAGGTCTTTGGCAATCCCCGACAGCGCCTGCGCGCCCATCACCCAAGGAATGGTCAGCCAGACGGCAGGTACAGTGAGCATCAGCAAGGCCACTACTTGCATGCCCAAGCCGACATTCATGGTGCGGTTCAGCCCCAGTCGCGCACCGAGGTAGCCGCCGAGCAGGTTGGTGATGACCCCGAAGATCTCGTAGAACAGAAACAGGAAGGCAATCTGCAACGGGCTGTAGCCCAACCCATGAAAGTGCAGCACCACCAGCATGCGCAACGCGCCATCTGTGAGGGTAAAGGCCCAGTAATTACCGGTCACGAGCAGGTACTGGCGCACTTGCGGCGAAAGGGCTGACAACGCGTTCATGAGCGCTCCTTAATCGGCCTGACCGACCAGTTTGGCCAATTCGACCGCGCGGTTGGCGTAGCCCCATTCGTTGTCGTACCAGGCATACAGCTTCACCTGGGTGCCATTGATGACCATGGTCGACAGCGCATCGATGATCGACGAGCGCGGGTCGGTGCGGTAATCGATGGAGACCAGCGGACGCTCCTCGTAGCCGAGTATGTCTTTGAGAGGGCCATCGGCGGCGGCAGCCTTCAGCAGTTGGTTGACCTCCTCCACCGTGGTGGCCCGTTCAACTTCGAACACGCAGTCGGTCAGTGAGGCGTTGGCCAGGGGCACCCGCACGGCGTGGCCGTTCAGTTTGCCGCGCAGTTCGGGGAATATCTCGGCAATCGCCGTGGCCGAACCGGTGCTGGTGGGGATCAGGCTCATGCCGGAGGCGCGGGCGCGACGCAGGTCCTTGTGCGGCTGGTCGAGGATGCT
>DATDTH010000408.1:0-2154 GCA_035290985.1 Pseudomonas sp.
CCGCGCAAGCGGCCCCGTTCCTATGAGCCTGGCCAATTTCATCCGCAGCCCCTACTGGCTCTTCGTCGTGCTGGGTCTGCTGCTGGCCGGTCTGCAGTACCGACTCTGGGTCGGCGACGGCAGCCTGGCGCAGGTCACCGAACTGAAGGAACAGATCGCCCAGCAACGCGGTGAGAACGAGCAACTGCTCGAACGCAATCGCATCCTCGAAGCCGAGGTGCTGGAGCTCAAGGAAGGCATGGAGACCGTGGAAGAGCGGGCGCGCCATGAGCTGGGCATGGTCAAAGAGGGCGAAACCCTCTATCAGTTGGCGGAATGAACGGCGCCACTCGGACATCCCTGCCCGGGTTCTGGGCGGTGATTCCGGCGGCGGGCATAGGCGCGCGCATGGCGGCCGACCGGCCCAAGCAGTACCTGCCGGTGGTGGGCCTGACCATTCTCGAACACAGCCTCAATTGTTTTCTCGATCACCCCCGACTCAAGGGCTTGGTGGTCGCCCTGGCCGTGGACGATCCTTTCTGGCCGACCCTGGCCTGCGCCAGCGATCCGCGTATCGAGCGGGCCGAGGGTGGCCGCGAACGGGCCGACTCGGTGCTCAATGCCTTGTTGCGCCTGGCTGAGCTGGGGGCGGACGAACAGGACTGGGTGCTGGTGCACGATGCCGCACGGCCGAACCTGGCCCGCGCGGACCTGGACAAGCTGCTCGGCAGCCTGGTTACGGATCCCGTGGGCGGGCTACTGGGGATTCCGGCGCGCGACACGCTCAAGCGGGTCGGCGCGGATGGCCGGGTGCTGGAAACCGTCGATCGTCGGATCATCTGGCAGGCCTATACGCCGCAGATGTTCCGCCTCGGGGCGCTGCGCCAGGCCTTGAGCGCGGCCCTGGCGGCCGGGGCGACCCTCACCGACGAGGCCTCGGCCCTGGAGTGGTCGGGCCAGGCGCCACGGCTGGTGGAGGGGCGGGCGGACAACCTGAAGATCACCCATCCCGAAGACCTGCAGTGGCTGATCCAGCATTGGCGCGAGCGGGACATTTAGCGGCGGCTGTACAGGAACGAGACCCCTGTCGGGTTAGCAAAACGTAACCCGACCTACGAAAAGCGAATGTGCCTGCTCTGGCAGACCGTAGGGCGGGTGAAACCCGCGTATAGAAGATCGCACCCATAAAAAACGCCGCGAAGGGTCGCAGCGTTTTTGTTCCTCCGGGCTATGGCCTTCCAGGTGTCAGGCGATATCGGACAGGGGTTCTTCGTCGGCCAGCGGCTCTTCGGTAAACACCTGCTTGACCCGCGCTTCCCGCGCCTTGCCGATGATACGTTCCAGGGCGTGGGCGAGTTTCTCCACCGCGCCTTCATAGGCCAGTTGCACCGAGTCGGCATTGTGGCTCACGGAAATCGGGTCGCGCCCCTTGATGCGGGCCTCGGCCTGGCAGCGTTTGTCCTGGCCGCCGTTCTTGTGCGCATGTTCGTCGTTGAGGTGGATTTCGATCCGGGTCAGGTGTTCGTCGAAACGCTGCAGCTTATGTTCGATAAGGGTCCGTACTTTGAGGGACAGTGCTTCGGAGCCGCCAATATGGTTGTCGCTGTTCACTAGAATTTGCATGGTGCTTTTCCTTGTGCATTGCGTCGTAAAGCAGGCTCGCCTGACGAGAGCCTGACTCAAGAGTCGAGCTTTGTGACGGTGCAGGTCAAGGGGGATTTTGCCGCTTTCGCGTCTCGTCTCTGAAAAAACACCGGCCAGGGGCGGGCGCCCCTGTTCGCCGAACCGCATCCGGCGCCCGGCCGCTGCGGGCTGGCGCGGCTTGGCCGGCTGCGCTTTCTTGTCACAGTTGCAGGTTGTTTCAGCATATTCCTTAGTCGTACTCGCGGTGCGCGGCGAGCCCCTGCTTGAGGCTGTCGATCAGCAGGCGAACCTTGGGCAGCGGATAGCGGCGTTGCGGGTAGACCGCCCAGACCCCGTTGTCCGGCGGCTGGTTGTCCTCCAGCAGCGACACCAGCAGGCCGCGGCGCAGCGGCTCCTGCACGTAGTAGTCTGGTAGCTGGCAGAGACCCAGGCCGTTCAGCGCGGCATCCAGCACCGCTTGGCCGCTGTTGCAGCGCCAGTTGCCGCTCGGCTTGAACGGCTGCTCGCGGCCCTGCTGTTGCAGCATCCAGG
>DATDTH010000409.1:0-6349 GCA_035290985.1 Pseudomonas sp.
AAAATGGCGGCCTGCGCAAATCTTGAGCAAGCTGCCGCTTTGCCTGTGAGCCTCTGGTGTTGATCTCGCTCCGGTGGGCCACCTCCTTTCAGGTGACTGGCTTTGGCCCATGCCAGGCCCACCATGAAAAAAGGGAGCCTCGGCTCCCTTGGTCCTGTTCCCTCGATTTATGCACTACTGCTGGACAATGTCGCCCTGCTGCCAGCGCGCCTCGCTGCTGGCCAGTGCGCCGGCGATATCGCTCAGCGAGTCCGACGGCAATTGCTCCGGCAAGGGGTCTAGCCCGACGCTGGCGAACACCTGGCCGTAGGCATTGCGCAGATCGGCATAGGCCAGATCGCGGCGCAGGTTGGCCTGCAGGTTGTTCAGCTCGCCCTGGATCAGTTCCAGCTCGCCTATGCCATCGGCCTGGCGCCGGTTGCGCAACTGCTCGGCAATCTGCTGGTCCAGCCCCGCCAATTGCTGGCTGGTCTGGAATTGACGCAGCGCCTCGTTATAGTTGGCGTTGGCCACGTACAGCTGCGCCAGTATCGCCATCGACATGGCCTGGCGCCGGGCCACGACCACCTCTTCGCTGGCCTTGGCCACGTCTATCGCCGCCGGCCCGGACAGCACATTGAACAGGTTCCAGGTGACCTTCACCCCGTAGTCCGCCCAGCTCTGATTGACCAGGAAGGAGTTGCTGTCGTAATGGCCGCCAGCCGAAAACTCCAGGCCCGGCAACAGCCGCAGCATGGCCTTGCGGGTTTCAGCCGCGCCGATGCGCGCCTGGTAGTCCTGCTCGCGCAGCTCTGGACGGCTGGCCAGGGCCTGCTGTTCCAGGGCCGCCATTTCCACCTTGAGCTCCGGCAGCGGGTAGTCCTCGGCCGTACCGGCCAACTGCACCTGGCTGCCGATCGGCAGGTTGATCAGGGTCGCCAGCTCGGTTTTCGCCAACGACAGGGCCCGCCGCTGTTCCTCCAGCTGGCGGGTCGCCTCGATCAGGGAGCGCTGGTAATTCAGGGCCTGGACCGGGTCGCCGATACGCTGCTCGCTCAGGCGCTGGCTGTCGGCCCGGGCCTGGTCGACGCGCACCATCAGGCTGTCGATCTGGCCCAGCAGCCGCTCGGCGGCCAAGGCCCGCCAGTAGGCCGAGCGCACATCCTGGATGATGGTGTGCACCACCTTGCGCTTGCGCTCCTGCACGATCAGGCGCTGGTCGCCCTGCTGCTTGGCGCTGATATAGCTGACGCCGAAATCCAGCACGTTCCAGACCAGGGTCAGATCGGCCACGCCGCGATCGCGGTCCTGAGAGGTGGACGGTTCCAGGGACTGGGTGCCGGTCTCAACGCTGCGGCTGCTCGAGGCGCTGACATTGCTACGCCCCGCGTAACCGGCCGACGCCGCCATGCGCGGCAGCATGTCGAAACGGGACAGGTTGACCTGCTGCTGCGCCAGGGCTTCCTCCATCACCTTCAGGCGCCCTTCGAGGTTGTACTTGACCGCGCGGGCCATGGCCTGGTGCAGAGTCAGAGGACCGCTCAGTGCCTCCTGCCCGCTGAACATGCTGGCCAGATCGCTCTGGGCCCGTGCTTCGCTGACACTGCGTTCGATCGGCTGACTGGTGACCGCACAACCACTGATTGCCAGTGCCAACAGACTGGCACCGAATAACTGCTGTTTAGTCTTCATCCGTGAGCCGCCCCCTGGTTACGGCATCATTACTGATTATCTTTTCTAGTTATTAATTTCTATTTTCTAACTGTCTTGAATATCGACTAGGCGCCGGCCTCGGTGGCGCCTATCTGGCCCAGGGCCCAGGCCAGGTCGCGCACCCGCGCCTGCTCCTCGCCCTGCAGCTCGTGCAATTGCTGGCCCAGGGTCGGCGCGCTGAAGATGCCACGCAAGCCATCCTGCTCGCCGCCACGCTGTTGTTTGTTGCCGAAGGTGCTCAGTGACATGGATTCCTGCGGCACCTCCTTGCCGAACGCCGCCGACAGCGTACTGCTGCCGAAGACCCCGGCATCGCCACCGCCAAAACCGAGGAATCCGGAACCCGAGCCGTCGCCTCCGCTGTCGCTGCTACTGGCGAAGACCTGGGCGATAAAGCTCGGCGCCAGGGCCCCGTTATGGATAAAGATATTGCCCAGAGGCGGGATACCGTTGCCCGGCCCCGGGGTCTCGAACAAGGACGATGGAACCAGGGGCGACACCGGGCTCGGTGGCGTCCCGCCGGAAATCAGCACCGGTGGCGTGACGGGCGGGGGTGGCGGCAGGCCATCGGTGGCCAGGAACTCCGGATCAACCTGGGCCTGGTTCCGTGTGTAGAACTCCCCGCTGAGGCCCAGGGCCAGGTTATTGCCCGCACTATCGCTGATTCCGCTGCCGCTGGCATTCAGGGTCAGCCCCAACTGCCCATTGCCCGTGAGACTGCCCAGCGTGATCCGATAGGTCCGGGCATCCAGCTGCACCACCGACTGCACCACGCCACTGGCCGTGCCGTGGGCCTGCACGCTGAAATCACTGGCATCCACCCCAAACACGTCTTCGTCGAAGGTCAGGGTGTAATTGAGCGTACTGGCCGAGGTTGGGTTGGCATCGGCCCGCAGCAGACCTGTGACCGTTGGCGCCGTGGTATCGACCCGCACACCGGCCGTGTCGCCGGCATTGTTCAGCGTCAATGCCATGGTATTGCCCACCGCATCCCGCAGGGTGCCGCCATTCAATTCCAGCGCGCCGCCGAGCGCGATGCCGTTGCTGTCCGTATCCCCCGCTTGCACGCTGTAGCGGAACAGCAGGGCCGCGCTGCCCGAACCGGACACATAGGTCGCGTAACGGGTCACGCCACCGATATCCAGGGCCAGGCGCGGGGTGCCGCCGCTGGTATCGACCAGCACCGCCTCGCTGGCAGTGAGGGTGAAGCTCAGCAGATCGCCGGCGTTGTAGGCCGCGTTGGCCGGCACGCTGACCGAGGCCACTACAGGTGCGACCGCATCCACCAGCACAGCACTGGTGGCGCCGACGCCGTTCAGGGTGGTGCTGGCGTCGTTGCCCACGGCATCGCGCAGGCTGCCGCCGTTGCTCTCGATACTGCCGCCGAGGCTGATGCCGGTGCTGTCCAGTTGGCCGCTGGCCACTGTCAGGCGGAACACCAGGGCGCTGCTGCCGGAACCGGACAGGTAGTCGGCATAGACGGTGCCGCCGCTGTCCAGGGTCACGGAAATGCGCGGCGTGCCACCGGAGCTGTCGACCGTCACCGCCTCGCTGAGATTCACGGTGAAGTCCAGGTTCTGCCCGGCCACATAGGTGCCGTTGGCCGGCACCGCCACCGAGGTGACGGTTGGCGCGTTGCGGTCGATGCTGTAGGACTCACCGCTCAAGCCGGCGCCAATGGCGTTGCCTGCGGCATCGACTATGCCGGTGCCACTGCCGTTGAGGTCGAGGCCGATGCTGCCGGTCCCGCCGAGGCCGTTGACCAGCACGGTGTAGGTCTGGGCATCGACCTGGGTGACGCTGGCGATGCTGCCAGCGGCCGAGCCCCCAAGCACCAACGAGAAGTCGGACGCATCCACACCCGAGACACCTTCATCGAAGGTCACGCTGAAACTGAGCGAGTTCGCATTGCTGGGATTGGCATCGATGCGCACGATGCCGCTGGCGCTCGGCGCCGTGGTATCGACCACGACCCCGCTGGTCGCACCGACTCCATTGAGCGCTAGCGCCAGGTCATTGCCGGCGCCATCGCGGGTGGTGCCGCCATTGAGGTCCAGGCTGCCGCCCAGGGCGATGCCATCGGCGTCGCCGTCCCCGGCCTGCACGCTGTACTGGAACAACAGCGCGCCAGTTCCAGAGCCCGACACATAGGTCGCGTAACGGGTCACGCCACCGATATCCAGGGCCAGCCGTGGGGTACCGCCGCTGGTATCGACCAGCACCGCCTCGCTGGCAGTGAGGGTGAAGCTCAGCAGGTCGCCGACGTTGTAGGCCGCGTTGGCCGGCACGCTGACCGAGGCCACTACAGGTGCGACCGCATCCACCAGCACAGCACTGGTGGCGCCGACGCCGTTCAGGGTGGTGCTGGCGTCGTTGCCCACGGCATCACGCAGGCTGCCGCCGTTGCTCTCGATGCCGCCACCGAGGCTGATGCCGGTGCTGTCCAGCTGCCCGCTGGCCACTGTCAGGCGGAACACCAGGGCGCTGCTGCCTGAACCGGACAGGTAGTCGGCGAAGATGGTGCCGCCGCTATCCAGGGTCACGGCAATGCGCGGCGTGCCGCCCGAGCTGTCGACCGTCACCGCCTCGCTGAGATTCACGGTGAAGTCCAGGTTCTGCCCGGCCACATAGGTGCCGTTGGCCGGCACCGTTACGCTGGTCACGCTCGGCGCCACGCCATCGATAACCAGCCCATGCTGGCCGGCGATGGAGTCGGCACCGCCAAGGGTCGGCAGGGTGAGAATCGCATCGTCGCTGGTGGCGCTGCGAATGGTCGCGCCGTTCAGGGCAAGGGCACCGGTGGACTGATAGTCGAGATCGGCGCTGAGGTCGCCGGCCTGCACCGTGTAGCTGAAGGTCAGGGTGTCGCTGCCCGACCCTGACACATAGGTCGCCGCACTATCGGTCAGGCCGGTTTCCAGCAGCAGGCTCGGGATGCCGCCCGTGGTATCGACGTTCACCGCCTGGTCGAAGCTGAGGGTCACCGAGATGACATCACCCACCTTGTAACCGCCATCCGGGTTGCTCACGTTCACCGAGGTGACTTCCGGGTTGATGCTGTTGACGGTGATGACGATGCTGTCGCTGTCGGTCTGGGTACCGCCGCTGCCGCTAAGACCCAGGTCGCTGGTGGTGATCTGCAGCGCAGCCGCGCCGTTATAGCCAGGCGTGGGAGAGAAAATCAGGCCATTCAGGGCCGCATTGATATTGGCGATGCTGCCCTCGAAGACCATGGTGCCGTCATTGCTGCCATTACCGACTATAAAGCTCAGGCCGGTGGTGCCGGGCAGCGTGATCAGGCCGTTGCTGGCCGTCAAGGTGACCCGGACTGTGCCGCCGCCCGCATCGACATCGCCGATGGAAATCAGATTGCCGTTGCCGCTGCTGAAGATTAGCGCGGCGTCCTGATCGACCGCCTGGGCGCCGGGCACACCATTGACCGGTGCGTCGTTGACCGCCGTCACCAGCAACATAAGGGTGTCGGTATCGTCGAGGCTGCCGCCAGTACCGGTGTTGCCGTTGTCGGCGATGTTGACTGTTAGCACCACATCGCTGATGGCATTCAACGCCGTCTGGAAGCTAAGCGCATTGGCAGCGATAAAGGCGTTGATATCTGTGATGCTGCCCGACAGGGTCAGGCTACCGGTGCCCGAGCCGGCCACTACGACTCCGGCGGCGCTGGTAGCACTCAAGGTGCCCGAGGCCACCGAGAAGGTTGCGGTAATCGAGCTGCTACCGGCGTCGACATCGGCGAAGCTGATGCCGGTCAAGGCAGTGCTGACATCCTCGTTGATGCTGATCGAGACCGGTAGCGTGACCCCGGGCGCGTCATTGACCGCACTCACCTGCAGGGTGGTGGTATCGCTGTCGGTCTTGGCCCCACCCGAGCCACTGTTGCCGCCGTCATCGATGCTGGCGGTCAGGGTTACATCGGCGGTGGCATTGACGGCGGTGGTATAGGTCAGGTTGCTGCCCGCGATAAAGGCATTGATATTGGCCACGGTGCCCGTCAGGGTCAGCGCCGAGCTGCTGCCTCCAACTGTTACCCCCCCGCCGCTGCTGGCCGCCAGCGTGCCGGAAGCGACAGACAAAGTGGCGGTAACGCTGCCGCCGCCAGCGTCCACATCGCTGAAGGAAATACCGGTCAAGGCACTGGCTGTATCTTCGGTAACGCCGATGCTGGCCGGGACAGTCACCACAGGCGCATCGTTGACTGCCGAAACGCTGAGGGTAAGGGTGGTGGAGTCCGCCTCGGACGAACCGGTGCCGCTATTGCCCGGATCGTTGCCAGTGTTGCCGCCGTCATCGATAGCGACCGTCAGGGTGACGTCGCCTGTGGCATTGCTGGCCGTGGCAAAGCCTAGACCGCTGGCCGCGATAAAGGCGTTGATATCGGCAATCGAGCCCGTCAGGGTCAGACTGGCGGTACCGCTACCGGCGACAGCCACATTGCCGCCGCTGGTGGCAGAAAGACTTCCCGATCCGACTGAGAGCGTAGCCGTTACCGTACCGCTCGCGGCATCCACATCGGCAAAGCTAATACCCGTCAGCGCGCTGGCCACATCCTCAGTCACGCCGATGGAACCTGGTGCAGTGATAACCGGCGCATCGTTGACGCTCGTCACCGCAACGGTGGCGGCTATCGATACGGCAGCGG
>DATDTH010000410.1:0-8218 GCA_035290985.1 Pseudomonas sp.
AAGTTGTTTCTTGACAAAATAAGGCGGCCTCGGGTTAAGTATTCAAAGTCTTATCTTGGTTAATTTACCTCGGTCCTGCACGGCAGGCAATTTACCTTTGCGCGCTGCGAGTGCGCGATTCATGGCGGGAGCTGGTATGGCTAGGGAAACAGGCGGCTGGGGTGAGTTACTCTCCGGCCAGAATGCCGCACGTTCTATGGCCCTCTCCGGGGGCGTCGCGTTGCATGCGATCAATATCTATATCGCGACCACCCTGCTGCCCTCGGTGATCGAGGATATCGGCGGTCTGGAACTCTATGCCTGGAACACCACCTTGTTCGTGGTGGCCTCCATTCTCGGTTCGGTGTTGAGCGCGAAACTGCTGCAAGGCACCGGCCCCCGGGGCGCCTATGCCGTCGCCGCGGCTGTTTTTCTCGCCGGTAGCCTGATCTGCGCGTTGGCCCCGAGCATGCCGATCATGCTGCTCGGACGTTCGGTGCAAGGCCTGGGCGGTGGCCTGCTGTTCGCGCTCTGCTATGGGATGATCCAGCTGGTGTTCGAGGAGCGGCTTTGGCCCCGGGCCATGGCGCTGGTTTCGGGCATGTGGGGCGTGGCGACCCTGGTCGGGCCGGCTATAGGCGGTGTGTTCGCCGAGCTGGATGCCTGGCGCGCGGGTTTCGCTGCCCTGGTGCCCCTGACCCTGGCCTATGTCCTGCTCACCTGTCGGGTGTTGCCCAGGCGCGACCGGGCTCAGGTCAAGGTCGGCAGGCTGCCGATGCTGCAGCTGGTTCTGCTGGCCGGCGCGGTGCTCGCGGTGTGCGCCAGCAGCGCTTCGCCGCTGCCGGGCTGGAATATCGCCGGCATCGCGCTGGCCGTGGTGCTGGTGGGCCTGCTGATCCGTCACGAGTCAAGCGCCCCGACCCGGCTCCTGCCGATGCACGCCTTGAGGTTCAGTGCCCCGCTTTGCGCGCTCTACGCGACCATGGGCCTGCTGATGATCGGGATGACCAGCGAAATCTTCGTGCCCTATTTCCTGCAGACCCTGCATGGCCAGTCACCGCTGCTTTCCGGCTACCTCGCGGCCCTGATGGCCGCGGGCTGGACGCTGTCCGAAGTGCTCAGCTCCGGCTGGAAAGACGCCGACGTGCGCCGCGCCATTGTTGCCGGGCCGGTATTGGTTCTGCTCGGCCTGGTCCTGCTGGCCCTGGTCGCACCGCGCCATGGCGCGGGCGACTGGGCCTTGCTCGGACCGATCTGCATCGCGTTGACGCTGGTGGGGTTCGGCATCGGCCTGGGTTGGCCGCATCTGCTGACGCGGGTGTTGCAGCTGGCCTCGGTCGAGGATCAGAGCGCGGCCGCCTCATCCATCACCACGGTGCAGCTGTTCGCCACGGCGTTGGGCGCGGCCTTGGCGGGCATGGTCGCCAACCTGGCCGGGCTGAGCGATCCCGCGGGTATTGAGGGCACGGCCAACGCGGCCCGCTGGTTGTTCGCCGTTTTCACCCTGGCACCGCTGCTGGCCATAGCCACGGCGGTGCGCTCGGCGCGTATTCGAGTGCCGGCCTCCAGCTGACCGGGGCCGGGTTCAGCTCAGGATAAACAGCGCCGCGCCGCTGAACTGGGCGGCGAACTGGCTGGCGGGCATGGGCCGGCCGAGCAGGTAGCCCTGGACTTCGTCGCAGTCGTGTTCGCGCAGGAAGTCGAGCTGTTCCTGGGTTTCCACCCCTTCGGCGATCACCGAGAGTTTCAGGCTGTGGGCCATGGCGATAATGGCGCGGGCGATCTGCGCGTCCTGTTCGCCGCTGGGCAGGCCGTCGACGAAACTGCGGTCGATTTTCAGGATGTCGATGGGGAACTGCTTGAGGTAGTTCAGCGAGGAGTAGCCGGTGCCGAAATCGTCCACCGCGATGCTCAGGCCCAGGCGTTTGAAGCCGGCCAGAATGCCCATGGCGGCGCCAACGTCGCGCATCAGGATGCTCTCGGTCAGCTCCAGCTCCAGGCAGGCGGGGGCGATGCCGCTCTCCTGCAGGATGGTGGCGATGCGCGTGTCGAGCTGGCCTTCGGCGAATTGCCGGGCCGAGAGATTCACCGAGACTTTCGGCACCCGCACCTTGGCCTGGTGCCAGGCCTTGAGCTGGCGGCAGGCCTCGGTCAGCACCCAGTCGCCGACCTGCACCACCAGGCCGAGCTCTTCCAGGACCGGAATGAACTCGTTGGGGGCGACCAGGCCGCGCCGCGGATGCTGCCAGCGCAGCAGGGCTTCGGTGCCGGTCAGGCGTTTGCCGTCGCCGGAAAATTGCGGCTGGTAGTGCAACACGAACTCGCCTTGCTCCAGGGCGTGGCGCAGGTCGCTTTCCAGTTCCAGGCGCTCCAGGGCGCTGGCGTTCATGTCCGCCTGGTAGAACTGGAAGTTGTTCTTGCCGCGCTCCTTGGCGTGGTACATGGCAGTGTCGGCGTTCTTCATCAGCTGGCTCAGTTCGTTGCCGTCCTGGGGGCTGAGGGCGATGCCGATACTGGCGGTGACGAAGAATTCGCGACCATCGAGCATAAAGGCGCGGGCCTGGCTGGCGAGTATCTGCTCGGCCACTTGGATGGCCCGGTTCAGGGCCCCCTCGCGGGTGGTACGCGGTTGCAGCAGCAGGGTGAACTCATCGCCACCCATGCGCGCCACGGTGTCGTCGACATCGACGCAGGCGCCCAGGCGCAGGGCCACGTCCTTGAGCATGCGGTCGCCCGCGGCATGGCCGAGGGAGTCGTTGATTGGTTTGAAACGGTCGAGGTCGAGGAACATCAGCACCACCCATTCCTGGTGCCGCTCGGCATGCTGCAAGGCCGAATGCAGGCGGTCCTGGAACAGGGTGCGGTTGGGCAACTGGGTCAGGGCGTCGTAATAGGCCAGGCGGTGGATGCGTTGTTCGCTGGCCTTGCGTTCGCTGATGTCGCTGAAGAAGCACACGTAGCTGACCAGGTCGCCGTCTTCGTCCTGCACCGCGGTGATGCCGACCCAGGCTGGGTAGCTGTCGCCGGCCTTGCGCTTGAGCCAGATCTCGCCCTCCCAACTGCCGCGCAGGTTGAGTTGGTTCATGACGAACGTGAGCTGGCTGGCCTGCTGGCGGTCGGCGGTCAGCATGGCCGGCAACTGGTCGAGGACTTCGGCGCTGGCGTAGCCGCTGACCCGGCTGAAGGCTTCGTTGACCTGGACGATGTAGCCGGCCGGATCGGTGACCAGGATGGCCGCGGTGGAGTGCTCGAACACGGTAGCGGCCATGCGCAGGTCCTTTTCGGCACGCCGCTGCTGGCTGATGTCGCGGCCGACCCCGAGCAGGCCCTCGAAGCGGCCGTGTTCGTCCCACATCAGCACGATGCGCAGTTCCACCGGAATCTTGCGGCCGTCGGCGCGCAGGCAGTCGAACAGGAACAGCTGGGGCGGCAGGCGCTCGCGCAGGTCGGCCAGGCGCTGGGGGTCGCCCAGGGCGTTGCGGACCCGCGCCATCAGCAGGTTCAGGCTGGCCAGCTGACGCGGGTTGGCGGCGATGCTGTGAAAGCCGTTGGTCATGACCCAGTCGGATTCGTAACCCAGGATCGGCTGCACCGAGGGGCTGACGTAGTTGAGTTGCAGGTTGCTGTCGCTGGAAAAGATCACGTCGCTGATGCTTTCGGCCAGCAGGCGATAGCGTTGTTCGCTGTCGCGCAGCGACTCGCTGCTGTCGATCTGCTCGGTGATGTCCTTGGCCACGCCGATCAGGCGGCTGACCCGGCCAGCGGCGTCGCGGGCCAGGGCTTGTTCACGGATGCTGAACCAGTGCCAGCGACCGCTCTTGTGCCGCCAGCGCAGGATGGATTCGAGCAACAGGCCGTCGCCGACCACCTGCTGCAGGCTACGGATGCGCCAGTAATAGTCGCCGTCGTCCGGGTGCAGGAGGTGCTCCCAGAAGGCGTTGCCCATCTCCTTGAGTTCCTCGGCGCTGTAACCCAGTTGCAGGCCCAGGTGATGGTTGCTGAACAGCACCCGCTTGTTGCTGATGTCATGCACATAAAGGGTGTCGGGGACCGCCCGTACCACATCCGACCAGAAGCGTTCGCGCTCGATCAATGACAGCTCGGAGCGCTTGCGGCTGGTGATGTCGTTGATGCTCAAGGTCACCGCGTGCCAGTCATCCGGGTTCTGCGGCAGGCGCAGAACCAGCCACAGGTGACGCTCCAGGCCCTGGGGCGTGATCACCCGGCTTTCCAGCTCCAGTTGCGGCTGGCCACCGAGCACGGCGGCAATCAGCTGAAAACGCAGGCCGCCGATGCGCAGCGTATTACTGCCGATCAGGTACTGCCAGGCCCGTTCGAGCGAGTCGACGCCGAGTAGCTGCAAGGCGACCTGGTTGGCCTCGGTGATCCGCAGGTGCTGCAGCAGTTCGCGATGGCGCAAGGGATTGAGTTGTAGCCAGTGCTGCAGCCCGTCGCCGTCGCGCACGCCCTGGTCCTGGAGGTAACCACGCAGGGTGGCCAGGTCGAGCACGCAAAGCGCGATGCCGGAACCCTGGAAAATGTCCTGGTAGCGCCGCCGGGTTTCCTGCAGGACATGCAGGGCTTGCTGCTGCTCGGTGACATCGCGCAGCACCCAGACATGACCGGCCTGGGTTCGTTCTTCGCTGAGATCGCTGCGGGTGACGGCGAACAGGCTGCGTTGTCCGGTGCGTCCGATTTCCACCAGGTTCTGTTCGGGGGAGGGCCCTTGCAGCAACAGGTGGTCGAGGCGCGGCAGCAGTTCCAGCAGATGGCGGCCCTGGGCCTGGCGGCTGCTCAAACCAAACAATTGCTCGGCCTGGAGGTTGAGGTAGAGCAACTGACCGTTTTCCTGGGTGACCAGCACCCGCTCCTCGATGGCGCCCAGTGCGCTGGCGGCGAGGTGCAGTGAGCGTCGCGAGGCGGCGTTGCTGCGCTGCAGGTTGCGTTGCTCGCGGTGCAGGCGAAACAGCGCGAGCAGCGCCAGGCCGGCGCAGAGCAGAAACAGCAGGAACTTGCCGGCCAGCTCCGGCAGCACCTGGGCGCGCACCTTGCGGGCGTCGAACAGGGCGCGTAGCTGCCAGTCGCTGCCCGTCAGGGGGGCGAGCAAGGTGCTCTGGTCCTGTTCCTCCGCGGTCACGGGAGCGATGCTGCCGCCATGGCCGGCCTCGAGTGGTGGCTGGCGGCTGATTACCCGCTGCGCCTGGCGATCTTCCAGCAGCCAATGGTGCTCGTTGTCGGACTGGCCGCGCAGCCAGTTGTGTACGATCTGCGGTGTCAGGCGCACGACCCAGTAGCCGCCGCTGCCGGTACCCTGGGCCTGGCGCAGCAGCAGGTAGATCTGCCGACTGCCGTGGGTATCGAAGGCGAAGTGATAGGGTCGATCGGCGATGCGCTGACGCAGGCCGGCGAGGAAGGGGCCGTCCTGGCTGTCGGCCTGGGTGTCGCCGAGTGGGGTGCCCCGGCTGTCCAGCCAGGCCAGGCTGCTCAGGGCCGGAAAAATTTCGCGCAGGCTGTTCATCAGGCCCTGTCGGGCGTCCCCACGCAGCGGCTGCTGGGCGTTCTGGCGCAGCAGAGTCAGGCCGGCCTGGGCCTTGAACTCCATGCCCTGGCTCAGCTGCTTGGCCAGTTGGGCGGTGAACTCATAGCCGCGCTGGCGCTGATTGTCCTGCAGTTGCTGGAGTTCCTGGCGCAGTTGCCACAGCAGCAGGGCCAGCAGCACCAGCACCAGGCCCACCAGTGCGCCCGAGCGCCGCAAGGACGTGCTTGAAGACTCGCCAGGTGCGCGGGATGACGAGGTGGGGGTGGCTGAGGGTTGCAAACAGGGATCCTGCGGCGCGATGGGATGAGAGGATGCAGCGCTAAGCTTAGTTGTTGCCAGAGCAAGGGGCGCGGTTGTGGCGGCGGCCTTGTCGTGCAACGAGGGCCTGCCCAGATTTCACGGGCTGGGCATCGCTTCCCTTGCCGCCCAGGGTCCAGGCCGGCAGCCGGTTCCAGCAAGGCAAGGAATGAGGCGGTGACAGGCCTGGGGCGCGCGGTCCCACCTGCGCCAAGGCTCTAGCATGCCTATATCTATGGCGAAGTGCCAGTTTGACCGACGAGCGTTGTTTGCCCTGTCGGGCGCATTCCGGTAGCTTTGCCCCACGTGCGGGAGCCCCGATCCAGCAGGCCGCAGGCTTGCAATAGGCGCTGGCTTCCCGCCCAGGCAACGACCGGGTCATTGCCTGTCGCGCGGCCTCCCGCGGGCTCGCGCCCTCTTTTTCCTTTCGTCACAGAAGCTAGGTTACTCATGGCTCAATATGTTTTTACCATGCATCGGCTGGGCAAGGTTGTGCCGCCGAAGCGGGAAATCCTGAAAAACATCTCCCTGTCGTTCTTTCCCGGCGCCAAGATCGGCGTGCTTGGCCTGAACGGTTCGGGTAAATCCACCCTGCTGAAAATCATGGCCGGGGTCGATACCGAGTTCAATGGAGAGGCGCGGCCGATGCCGGACCTCAATATCGGCTACCTGCCCCAGGAACCGCAACTGGACCCGGAAAAGACCGTGCGCGAAGTGGTCGAAGAGGCCGTAAGCGCGATCAAGAACGCCCAGGCGCGCCTGGACGAGGTGTATGCCGCCTACGCCGAGCCGGATGCCGACTTCGACAAGCTGGCCGCCGAACAGGCCAAGCTGGAAGCCATTTTGCAGACCTCCGACGGGCATAACCTGGAGCGCCAGCTGGAAGTCGCCGCCGACGCGCTGCGCCTGCCGGCCTGGGATGCCAAGGTCGCCGTGCTCTCCGGTGGCGAAAAGCGCCGGGTCGCCTTGTGCCGGCTGCTGCTCTCGGCACCGGACATGCTGCTGCTGGACGAACCGACCAACCACCTGGACGCCGATTCGGTGGCGTGGCTGGAACATTTCCTCCACGACTTCCCCGGCACAGTGGTGGCGATCACCCACGACCGTTACTTCCTCGACAACGTCGCCGGCTGGATACTCGAGCTCGACCGCGGCGCCGGCATTCCCTATGAGGGCAACTATTCCGGTTGGCTGGAAGCCAAGTCCGCGCGACTGGCTCAGGAGTCCAAGCAGCAGTCGGCCCATGAAAAGGCAATGAAGGACGAGCTGGAATGGGTGCGCCAGGGCGCCAAGGCCCGCCAGTCGAAATCCAAGGCGCGCCTGCAGCGTTTCGAGGAAATGCAGTCCCAGGAATTCCAGAAACGTAGCGAAACCAACGAGATCTATATCCCCGCCGGTCCACGCCTGGGCGACAAGGTCATCGAGTTCAAGAACGTCTGCAAGGGCTACGGCGACCGCGTGCTGATCGACAACCTGTCGTTCAGCATGCCCAAGGGCGCCATAGTCGGCGTAATCGGCGGTAACGGTGCGGGTAAATCCACCCTGTTCCGCATGCTGATGGGCAAGGAACAGCCGGATTCGGGCAGCATCGAGATCGGCGATACCGTGCAGCTTGCTTGTGTGGATCAGAGTCGCGAGGACCTGGACGGCAAGAAGACCGTATGGGAAATGGTCTCCGACGGTTCCGACCAGATCCGCATCGGCAACTACGAGATCCCGTCGCGCACCTATGTCGGGCGCTTCAACTTCAAGGGCGGCGACCAGCAGAAGTTCGTCAAGGACCTATCCGGTGGTGAACGTGGTCGCCTGCACCTGGCCCTGACCCTGAAAGAGGGCGCCAACGTGCTGCTGCTGGACGAACCGTCCAACGACCTGGACGTGGAAACCCTGCGTTCCCTGGAAGAAGCCCTGCTCGACTTCCCGGGCGCGGCCATCGTGATCTCCCACGATCGCTGGTTCCTGGATCGGGTGGCGACCCACATCCTGGCCTATGAAGACGACTCGCAAGCGGTGTTCTTCGAAGGCAACTACACCGAGTACGAAGCCGACCGCAAGAAACGCCTCGGCGATGCCGCCGCCCAACCCCACCGGGTGCGGCACAAGAAGCTGGCGTAACAACGCGCTGCTGCTAACGAAAACGGAGCCCAAGGGCTCCGTTTTGCCATCCGCCCCGCCCCGGTGCTTGACGGCCCGGTGGGGCCTGAGGTCAAATTGCCGCCGATTGTCCCTCCACCTTTCTCCTCAGTGGTGAACGAAGTGCCCCGCCTCAACCAACACGCCTGATACCGACGACGGTTTCGCTGTGCCTTATGGTTGCCTGTGCCTCTGCGGTGCTCGCCCCTGCCTGTTTCGCTGTCGTTGGTTTTCCCTGATCGATATGGAGAAAGCCCATGAGCATGAATC
>DATDTH010000411.1:0-2527 GCA_035290985.1 Pseudomonas sp.
AGCACCCGGTAGACAGTGGCCAGCCCAACGTCCTCGCCCGCCTCCATCAGCGCCTTGTACACATCCTCGGCGCTCATGTGTCGCTGCTCGGTGGAGTCGAGCATCTGCAGGATCTTGACCCGTGGCAGGGTCACTTTCAGGCCAGCTTTGCGTAATTCGCTATTTTCAACCATGGTCGGCTTTCTCTGCGGATGCTGCTTCGCAGCTTCCTTTAATGCGGGTATGATCGGAGGTCACTTTGCCCAGCCAAGATAGTGGAAGTCACCCACCGATGCAAAACTCCAAGCTATTGCTGACCAGCCTCACATTCGCAGGACTGCTCGCACTCGCCGGTTGTTCATTCCCCGGGGTTTACAAAATCGACATCCAACAGGGCAATGTCGTAACGCAGGACATGATAGACCAGTTGCGCCCCGGAATGACCCGACGGCAAGTGCGGTTTATCATGGGCAACCCCCTGATCACCGACACCTTCCACGCCAACCGCTGGGATTACCTGTACAGCATCCAGCCCGGCGGCGTGGAACGCCAGCAGGAACGCGTGAGCCTGGTGTTCGACGGCAACGACCAACTGGCCGGCCTGGCGGGCGATTTCATGCCCGGCGTCAGCCGCGACGAGGCCATTCTCGGCCAGGATGGCAGCCCGAGCGAACCGACCCAAGCCCAGCCCCGGGCCGAGGACGACGAACCGGCCAAGCCCGGCTCCCTGCTCGAGAAGATCCAGCGCGAAGTGGACAACGTCGAGACCGTGCCGGTGCCGACCCCCGAGCCCCTGGACACCGCGCCGCAATAAGCAAGCGCACCCACGAAAAAGCCCGGCATGTCCGGGCTTTTTTCTGGGCGACCAGTAACGGATAAAACGCCTTCAGTCGCTCTGCGCCTTGGCTTGCGCCGCCTGGGCCGCGCGCTGCTTGCGCACCTCCTTGGGGTCGGCGATCAACGGCCGATAGAGCTCCACGCGGTCACCCTCCTCCAGCACGCGCGCCTCGGGATCGGCCACGCCCTTGCCGAAGATACCCAGGGGGCAGTTCGCCAGATCCAGCCCCGGGAACTGCGCCGCCATGCCGGACAGATTCACGGCCTGACGCACCGTGGTGCCCCGCGGCACCTCCAGGCGCAGCAGAACCTGCCGCTGCGCCAGGGCATAGGCCACCTCGACCCAGATACTAGCCATGCAAGTCATGCAACTGCTTCGCCCGCTGGCAGAAAGCATCCACCAGGGTATTGGCCGCCTGGTTGAACAGCGGCCCCAGGGTCGCGCGCACCAGGGGACCGGCGTAGTCGAAGGTCAGGTCCAGGCTGATCTTGCAGGCCTTGTCGCCCAACGCCTTGAAGACCCAGACCCCGTGCAACTGGTTGAAGGGCCCCTCCTCCAGGTTCATCTCGATCGACTGGCCATAGACCAGGGTATTGCGGGTCACGAAGCGCTGGCTTAGTCCGCCCTTGGCCACGCCGAGGCTGGCGCGCATCAGGCTGTCGCTGACCTCGAGCACCTCGGTCTTAGAACACCAGTGCAGGAATTCCGGGTAGCGCGCCACGTCATTGACCAGGTCGTAGAGCACCTGGGCCGGATAGGGCAACAGCGCCGAGCGTTGAATACGGGTGCTCATAGGCGCCCCACGCCCGGATGCGGGCAACGTGGGAAGAAGCCAGAGTGCCCGGCAGAGCCCCGCCCAGCGAAGCCACCCCGGTTGCAAATTTTGTCACTCGCCATAAATATGCCCGAGACAGCCGCAGAAAGAGCGCGCATTGTCCGAGATTCATCCCCGCCCCTCAAGCACAAGCGCCCGCGGTCGGACCGCAACGGAGCAAAACGAAGGCGATAGCGACGGATTCGGCCACTACAACTGTCGCCAGCCGGCCAGCGCTTCCCTATAATGCCGCCCCTATGGCCAAGCAAAAGAAACACCCTCAGGGCACCATTGCCCAAAACAAGAAAGCCCGTCACGACTACTTCATCGAACACAAATTCGAGGCAGGTATGGTGCTGGCCGGCTGGGAAGTGAAAAGCCTGCGCGCCGGCAAGGCCCAACTGGTCGACAGCTATGTCCTGCTGAAGAACGACGAAGCCTGGTTGATGGGCTGTCACATCGCGCCCCTGACCACCGCCAGCACCCATGTGATCGCCGACCCGGTGCGCACGCGCAAGCTGCTGCTGAACAAACGCGAGCTGGAGAAACTGGCCGCCGCGGTGCAGCAGAAAGGCTTTGCCTGCGTGGCGTTGTCGATCTACTGGAAAGCGCACCTGATCAAGTGCGAAATCGGCCTGGGCAAGGGCAAGAAGGAATACGACAAGCGCCACACCGAGCGTGAACGCGATTCCGACCGCGAACTGCAACGCGCCGTGCGCAGCAAGGGCAAGGACGACTGAGTCCCACGCACATCGCAGGCCTGATGGTGCTGGTGCAGCTCCGTAGGTCGGGTTACGTTTTGCTAACCCGACGGCATCGTTGTCGGGTTACGCTTCGCTAACCCGACCTACGGTCTACAAGCGCTGGAGTTGCGCGAAATAAAAAAGCCCGACGCT
>DATDTH010000412.1:0-3048 GCA_035290985.1 Pseudomonas sp.
AGCCTGTGTACGTACCCAGGCCGCCAGCTCGCCCAGATTCGCCGCCTGTTGTCCCTTTTGCGCGGGCCAGGAATCGCTCAGGTCGAGGTACGCCCACTGGTCACGGTGATCGGCATAAACCGCCGCCAACTTGCCTTCATGACTGGCAAGCAACTCGACCGATTGGCTGGTCAACGACTTGTCCGCACGGGGGCTCACGGGCTTCTCGAAGGCATTGGCCAGGTTCAGTGGACCGCCATGACGCAGACAAACCCCGACGAAACTGGGCAGGTTGTGGGCCGCGAAGGTGTTCTGCTTGCCCGTGGGAATCGCCCGCACCATGGCCTGGGTAAAGGCCTCCAGCGCCGACAGGGTCAGCTCGTTATCCTGCTGCAGGTTGCTCAGCAGCTTATGGGCATCGACCACCGCATAGCGATAAAGGGTCGCGGAGTTGAATTCCACCTGACCGATCATTCCCGCACCGGTTTCATCCGGGCCACCCTTGTCGTCGACTGCGGTGAAGTAGTCGAATTCACGCTCGACGCGGTGGGTACTGATGGCATGCGCCACCTGACAGGCCGCATCCTGATTAACCTCCGGCATATCGGCCAGCATGCGGCCGAACAGCGCCACGTCCACTGCCTTGCCTCCATCGAGCAAGGCCTTGGCTTTTTTCACCACTTCAGGCGGCGCACTTGCCTTGGCTTCCTTTTTGCCCTTTTTCTCGCTGCCAGCAGGCGCGCCGGCCAGTTCGTCCCAATGCTGTTCGATCAACTGGGCAAAACCGGCGACTTCCGCCTCACCGAGGAACAGCAGGTATTCCGTCTTGCCATCGTCCTTGAGCTTGAGGCCGGCGGCGGCCAGGGCGATTTCGATCTTGCCCTCAGCCTCTGCCGGGTCACGACCCGTCAAGCGTTCCAGCAGCAGACTCTTGAGTTTTTTGGTACGCACGCCACGAAACTCTGGCGCTATCAAGTCATGCTCCTGGGCCGTCAGGCGAATAGCGCGCTTGAAGCACTGACTGCTCACCCGCGCACGGCGATGACCGCCGAACAGCGCATCCTTGGGGGCGCCCGTGTCGTCACGATTGAGGTTGGACGGGGCGAAGTTCTGGATCAGATGGAATTCGATAAACAAGCTCATGATGTCCCTCTCACTCGTTGGCAGGTGTTGAAATTTGCTCGCTGGCGGGGGCCGCCAGGACGCGATAAAAATCCCGCGCCCAGCGCTGGCGCACGGCGTCGCGCCGCTCGGGGTCGATGTGCGGGTTTAGCCAGACACTCAGGTCCTTGAGCAGGACGCCGTAGTCCAGCGGCTGATCGCCGGCCGCCAGCAGGCTGATGATCTGACGCAGATAGACCGCCAGGTTTTCAGCATCCGCCCCCAGCAGTGCAATGAAACGCTGCTCGATGCTAGCGCTGTCGCGCTGGCGCATCAGCTCGCCCAGGCTGGAGGCCAGGTTTTTCGCCACCTGCCTGGGGTGCGCGGCATACAACCCGGCCACCAGATACAGCGCCAGGCGCGATGCATCCTGGGCGTGCCGCTCCGCAGCCACGAAGCGCTCCACATAGGGATAGGCCGGCGCATACGCACCGGGGGCGAAACCCAGGCTGCGCCTGAGTATCGCCAGGGCACCGCGGTCGCGCTCATGCAAACGCTCCAGGTGCGCGATAAAGCTTTGCGCGTATTCACTCATGCTTGGGCCTCCTTGTCGGCGACGGGAAAGTTGTTCTCAGGGGGACGCAGCGGACGGAGCAACGCCAGCAGGCGTGGATACAGCTTGGCCTCGGCACGCAGCGCCTTGGGCGAGCGACCCAGGCCTTCCCGCACGGCCTGCCAGGCGGCCTGGGCTGCCGTCAGCAGGCTGTGCTGCCACTGGGCTTCGGCCTTATCCAGATCATCTGGATTGCCGCTGCCGAGCAAGGCCATTACTTGACCCAGGGAACGCTCGGCCGAGGCGAAATACAGCGCCGCGGCCGGGCCGCTGTCGAACAGGCTGCGTGCCCTGGCATAGGTGTCCTTGCTGCCGGGGTCGGGCAGGGTCTCGGCCAGCATATTGGCGGCGAGTTTGCGGATAGCGCCGAATAGCTCTTCGGCGCGGCGCACGTAAGTGCGCAGTTCGTTCGCGCAATCCGGCGAGGCCAGCAGCGCCGCCGGTAGGGTGATGCGTTCGGAGCGCCAGCGCAGCAACTTGGCTTGGTCACTGGCCAAGCCCGCCACCAGAAGGGGCTGCTGGCTATTGCCCAAGACAAACTGCAAATTGGCCGCCCAACCGAGTACAGCCGCAGGTCGGCAGGCCAGGCCTTCGGCATCGGGCAACAGCGCCGGCAGATCACGCCAGAACGCCCGACCCTCGGTAAAGCTCAGCCGCACCAGAGCATTGCTGCCGGCACGGTAGCTGGCCATGGGGTCGGAAGCTTGAACATCGTCGCCCAAGGCAATGCCAGCGGCGAAACGTAGCCATTGCACCTGCCCTTGTTCGTTGGGCAGCAGGAGTACCGCGCGAGTCTGGCGGCTATAGCGATCATTAGGCCCCGTGGCCAACAAAGGATCATCACGAAGCTGGGTAATGCTTGGAAGTTTCAGCTCCCAGCAGGGCAAATCCTCATGGCCTGTTTGGGTCGGTGGATGCAGAGCCAGGCACAGGCTTTGTGCCAATGAGGCACCGAGGGGCATAACGGCGGCGGTATTGGCCAGGGCGCCAGCCTTGTCGGAGTCCCTAATGGTTTTAACCAGCCCACCTGGAGTGAACTGCAGAAAACCGAGCAAGGTACGCAGCGCATCGGCTGCCGAAATGGATCGGGGCGCCAGATCACAGGAATGATCGAACACCACCGGTGTATTGCCATTGGAGCTGGCCAGGGATATCTGCGTCCAAGGCTTTTGCTTGTCGCGGGTTTCCTCGGCCTCGGCCAATGCCGCCACCTGCATAAAGGGCTGCTGCGGATGGAACAGCCAGAAACGCTCGCGCCAATGCTCCAGATAGTCGCGAACGACCTGGCCCGGTAGGCCCTCGCGATACCAGCGCGCCCTGTCGGCATCCGTCCAGCGGCCCTGGTCACGACTGAG
>DATDTH010000413.1:0-2827 GCA_035290985.1 Pseudomonas sp.
GCGGCGGCAGGCGCATTGGGCTTGATCACCTCCGCCTTGCCGCCGGTCAGCGCCGACAGGGAATCATTGGAGTAGCCGCCACTGCTGAGCAGCTTCGGCGGCGCGCTGGCCGCCAGGGCCTGCATCTTGCCGATGCGGCTCAGGGCCTTTCTGACCTTGGTCACCAACTGCTCGGTGGAGAAGGGCTTGCCGATAAAGTCGGATACACCGGCCTGAATCGCCTGGACCACGTTGTCCTTGTCGCCGCGGCTGGTGACCATGATGAAAGGCACGCTTTTCAGGGCGTCCTGTTCGCGGCACCAGGTCAGCAGCTCGAGGCCGGACAGTTCCGGCATTTCCCAATCACAAAGGATCAGGTCGACGCTCTGACGACCCAGAAACTGCTGGGCCTTGCGCCCGTTGATGGCTTCCTCGATCTGAATGCCCGGGAAATGGTCACGCAGGCCCTTCTTCACCAGATCCCGGATAAAGGTGGCGTCATCCACCACCAACACGCTGACTTTACTCATCGGCCACTCCCCTCGAATGGGCCTAAGCATAGTCGCGGCGACTGACCAAAGGCCAACCCAAATATGGGCTCGACGCTTTTCAGGCGTCCTTGCCGGTGCCCTGCACCTCTTCCTGCATGCGAGCCAGGCCGATGTGTTTGACGTCGGTGCCGCGCACCAGGTAGATCACCAGCTCGGCGATATTGCGCGCGTGGTCGCCGATGCGCTCCAGGGAACGCAGGGCCCAAATGATGTTGAGCACCCGGGAAATCGAACGCGGGTCTTCCATCATGTAGGTGACCAGTTCGCGCAGGGCTGTCTTGTATTCGCGGTCCACCGTCTTGTCGTACTGGGCCACCGCCAGCGCCAGGTCGGCATCGAAGCGGGCGAAGGCATCCAGGGCCTGCTGCACCATCTTGCGTACCTGGTCGCCGATATGCCGGACCTCGACATAGCCACGGGGCGCCTCGCCCTCCTCGCACAGCAGAATGGCCCGCTTGGCGATCTTGGTCGCCTCGTCACCGATGCGTTCCAGGTCGATCACCGACTTGGAGATGCTGATGATCAGGCGCAGGTCAGAGGCCGCCGGCTGGCGCCGGGCGAGGATGCGCACGCACTCCTCGTCTATGTTGCGCTCCATCTGGTTGATCTGGTCGTCGACCTCGCGCACCTGCTGGGCCAGGCCCGAGTCGGCGTCGATCAGCGCGGTGACCGCGTCGTTGACCTGTTTCTCGACCAACCCGCCCATGGCCAGAAGATGGCTGCGCACCTCCTCCAGCTCGGCGTTGAACTGCTGGGAGATGTGATGGGTGAGGCTGTCTTTATTGATCATGGTCGGTCGCTCCGCGAAAGCTGCAAGCCGTAAGCTTCAAGCTACAAGTCGGTTAATCGTCGTCGGGAATCGCTCTTGCTTGCCGCTTAAGGCTTGCGGCTCGAGGCTGCTACTAGCCATAACGACCAGTGATGTAGTCTTCGGTCTGCTTCTTCGCCGGGTTGGTGAACAGCGTGTCGGTGTCGCCGTACTCGATCAGTTTGCCCATGTACATGAAAGCCGTGTAGTCGGAAACCCGCGCGGCCTGCTGCATATTGTGGGTGACTATGACGATGGTGTACTTGGCTTTCAGCTCATAGATCAGCTCTTCGACCTTCAGGGTCGAGATCGGGTCCAGGGCCGAGCAGGGTTCGTCCAGCAACAGCACTTCCGGTTGCACCGCCACGGTCCGGGCGATCACCAGGCGCTGCTGTTGACCGCCGGACAGGCCCAGGGCCGATTCGTGCAGGCGGTCCTTGACCTCGTCCCACAGCGCCGCGCTTTTCAGGCCCCACTCCACCGCTTCGTCGAGCACGCGCTTCTGGTTGATGCCCTGGATACGCAGGCCATAGACCACGTTCTCGTAGATGCTCTTGGGGAAGGGGTTGGGCTTCTGGAACACCATGCCGACCCGGCGGCGCAGCTCGGCCACGTCCTCGCCCTTGCGGTAGATATTCTTGCCGTCGAGGTTGATCTCGCCTTCCACCCGGCAGCCGTCGACCAGGTCGTTCATCCGGTTGAAGGTGCGCAGCAGGGTGGATTTACCACAGCCGCTGGGACCGATAAAGGCGGTGACCCGCTGCTTCGGGATATTCAGGCTGACATCGAACAGCGCCTGCTTCTCGCCGTAGTACAGGTTCAGGCCCGGTACCTGGATGGCCACGGTTTCCGCGGCCAGGTTGAGGTTCTGCTTGTTGCGACCCAGGGCCGTGATATCGATGCCGTGGGTATGGGTTTCGTGTTGCATGGTGTCACTCCGTTCACAGCTCAAAGCTGCAAGCTACAAGCGTCAAGCCAACAGCCGGTCGCTTCCACTTGAAGCTTGCGGCTTGAGGCTTGAGGCTCAGATTCAATGATCCAACGCCTTGTATTTTTCGCGCAGTCGGTTACGCAGGTACACCGCCGTGAGGTTCAGCGTGGCGATCACCAGCACCAGCAGCAGGGCGGTGGCGTACACCAGGGGCCGCGCGGCCTCGACGTTGGGGCTCTGGAAGCCGACGTCGTAGATATGGAAGCCCAGGTGCATGATCTTCTGGTCCAGGTGCAGGTAGGGGTAGTTGCCGTCCAGCGGCAGGCTCGGCGCCAGCTTGACCACGCCCACCAGCATCAGCGGCGCCACTTCACCCGCGGCGCGGACCACGGCGAGGATCAGACCGGTCATCATCGCCGGGCTGGCCATCGGCAGCACCACGCGCCAGAGGGTTTCCACCTTGGTCGCGCCGAGGGCCAGAGAGCCTTCACGTACGGCCCGTGGAATCCGCGCCAGGCCTTCTTCGGTGGCGACGATCACCACCGGCAGGGTGAGGAT
>DATDTH010000414.1:0-2322 GCA_035290985.1 Pseudomonas sp.
GGCCTGTGCTGGTACCCCGGCTCGCGCCTGCACAGCCCGCTGCTGGTGGGTCAGCTCGATGGGTCCGCCGGCGACAGCCTGGATGCCGAGCTGGGCAGCCTGTTCGGGGCGCTGGTCGGCGCCTGGGAGGCCAATGTGGAGGGCGGCATCTTCCCGGTGGACAGCCAGATCCAGGGCGAGAGCCGCACCTGGCGGCGTGAGGTCAGCTCCAATTTCGGCCAGTACCCGGCCAGCGCCTATGACCAGCCAGATGCCATGGCCGCCAAGGGCTTCTTCCGCGTCAGCCTGGCCCGGCAGGGCGCGACCCTGCTGTTCTCCCTGGACGACCGGCTGGTGGACAAGGCCCTGGACACCCTGGGCAAGCGCTTCCCGCCCCTGGCCGAAGTGCTGCCCAAAGAGGCCCTGGTGCCGGTCTACCTGGCACCAGAAACCCTCGCGGCCCTGTTCGAACAGGAAACCCTCGACAGCCTGCCGGCGGACATGGAGCCGGTGTTTCGCAACGCCGCCCAGGCCCAGTTGCTGCCCAAGCTCAAGGCCCTGGCCGGGCACCGCAGCTACGCCCTGACCCTGCCGGCCGACACCGAGGCCGACGGCCCCTGGCAGTGGCTGCCGCTGGAGTGGCGCGCCCTGTGAGAGCCTGGTCCTGGGGCGCCGGCGTGCTGCTGATGCTCGGCAGCCTGGCGCTGCGCGCGGAGAATTTGCCGCCGCTCGACCCCGAACAGTCGCGGATGCTCGGCAACCAGGCGCCAGGCGCGGAAAACCTGATGCCGCTCGACCCCGAGCAGTCCCAGCTGTTTCGCGCCTGGTTCGTGCGCATCGCCCAGGAGCAGTTGCGCCAGGGCCCCAGCCCGCGCTGGCACCAGCAGGATTGCGCCGGCCTGGTGCGCTTCGCCGCCAACGAGGCGCTGAAGGTCCACGACGCCAAGTGGCTGCGGGCCAATGGCCTGTCCAACCGCTACCTGCCGCCGGAACTGACCTTGCAGGAGGGCCAGCGCGCCCTGGCGCAACAATGGCAGCAGGGCGGCGGCAAGGTCGGGCCCTATGTCAACGCGATCAAGTTGATCCAGTACAACAGCACCTTCCGCGGCCGCGACCTGAACCAGGCGCGGCCCGGAGACCTGATTTTCTTCGACCAGGGCGACGAGCAGCATCTGATGATCTGGATGGGCCGCGATATCGCCTACCACACCGGCAGCAGCACCCCGACCGACAACGGCATGCGTTCGGTCAGCGTGCAACAACTCATGACATGGAAGGACACCCGATGGATACCCGACGAAGCCAATCCCAATTTTATCGGCATCTATCGGCTGCAGTTCCTCGCGCGATGACGGCCGTCAGCCTGAAGGGCCTGGCCCTGGTCGCCGCCTTGTTGCTGCCGTTTTCCGCCAGCCAGGCCGAGGACGCGGTGCGCTCCAGCGGCTATACGCCGCAAAGCGGCGAGTCGTTCTTCCTGCTGGCCGACAGCAGCTTCGCCAGCGACGAGGTGGCCAAGGTGCGCCTCGAGGCGCCGGGTCGAGATTACCGTCGCTACCGCATGGAAGCCTATGGTGGGGTGGACGTGCGCCTGTACCGCATCGACCAGCCCCTGGAATTCCTCAAGCGGCAGAAGAACCTGCACCGGGTGGTCGCCGAGGGCCAGTTCAAGGGTGAGGGCCTGGCCAATACCCTGTCCTACCTGTGGGACAACTGGTACCAGAAATCCCGTCGGGTGATGCAGCGGGCCTTCTCCTACGAGTCGCGCAAGCAGGTCACCGAAGAGGCCCCGGAGCTGAAGATGGGCTCGGCCATCGCCGCGCCGACCCAGTTCGAAGTGCAGCCGCAGTTCGCGCCCATGAAGGGCCTACCCCTGGTCAGCCAGTTCCGCTACCCGCTGTGGGACGCCAAGCCGATCCAGCCGCCCAAGGGCGTCGAACTGGCCGGCTCCTCCAGCGACTTCGTCACGGTCAACCCGGGCAATGTCCATATCCCCCTGGGCAAGCTGAAACCGGGGCTGTACCTGGTGGAAGCGCTGGTGGGTAAATTCCGCGCCACTACAGTGGTCTTCGTTTCCAATACGGTGGCGGTGAGCAAGATCGCCGGCGACCAGTTGCTGGTCTGGACCGCGCGCAAGCACGAAGGCAGCGCCGTGGCCGCGGCCAAGGTGCTGTGGAGCGACGGCCTCGGTGTGCTCAGCAGCGGCAGCACCGATGCCCAGGGCCTGTTGCGCCTGCAGCACGCCAGCCCGGAGCGCTCCTATGTGCTGGGCGAGGACGCCGAGGGCGGGGTGTTCGTCTCCGAGAATTTCTATTACGACAGCGAGATCTACGACACCAAGCTCTA
>DATDTH010000415.1:0-9024 GCA_035290985.1 Pseudomonas sp.
GCCGAGCAGGCCGAAGCCGATCAGCAGCAGCGCCTCGAGCAGCAGCGGCAAGGCGTATTCGCTGTGCATCCGCCGCCGCCGGGCATGGTTGATCAGCACGGCGGAACCTGCAGCGCCGGCCATAAAGGAGAGCAGGCCGCCGGCCCCGCCCAGTACCAGTTCATAGGCGCCGAGTGCCAGGTTGTCCGCCATCGCCGAGACTATGCCGGTCATATGCGAACTGTATTGCTGGACGGCCAGGAATCCACCGGCGTTGATGGCGCCGGCCACGAAGGCCAGGGTGAAGCCGAGGTGGCGGTCGAGGTCGGCGCTGCGTTTGCGTCCCGTCAGGCGCCTGGCGTAGTGAATGGGCATGGCCGCTTAGCGATCCTTCTGGCTGCATGTGCGGCCCCTGGCCCCGTCCTGCGTGCCGACGACCTGGCTCGTTCGCCGGGGATAGACGTGGGGGGCCTCGATCCGCGCCTTGAGCGTGGCGGCATAGTCCTGCGCGCTTTTCTCATTGCCGAACTGTACCCCGCGGCTGCCGAAGCGCACGGTCCAAAGCGCTGCGCTATGGCTGGACAGGCACTCGATTTTCACGGACATATTGATTCCTCGGGCTTAGAAGTGAACCTCGACGGTCTTGAATCCCAGCTGCTTGAGTTCGTCGATCAAATCGTCCAGGTGAGTGAAGGATTCGACTTCCTCCTGATCATCCACTAGGAAGTAGCTTCGCCCGGCCTGTTTCTTGAAAAACACTATCCAGGCGCTGGGGTTGGCCGGGTTTGCGATCACATGGGTATCGAATGTCACGCCTTCGGCATGTTTGGTTCTCAGGTCGCTACGTTTCATATTCACCACCAGGCTGCAAGGGTTGAGCGGAGTTCGGCTGTCGGAGCGCGCGCCCGGTTCTTCAGGAGTCGATCATTATCATTTTATGATAATAACACGCACATGTGATGGCTGTAGAATCGGCCCTGCGCAGGCGACAGAGGGCGGCTGCGGCGTAGGGTGGTCTCGGCGCGCCGTACAGCGACAGCCCACCGCTTTTTGGCCGCAGCCTGCATTCCACATTGGACTCCGGGTGGTGTACTGCCTTCGGCGAGTACACCCTACTTGCAGCGAGGGGGCACAGGCGAGGAGGGATCAGGCCTTGGCGTTGCTACCGACTTTGCTCTTGGTGGCCTTGGTGGCCTTGGTGGCGTAGGTGGCGCCGTGGCTGTCCAGGTATTCGCGGATTAGCTGCCGGACCACCTGGGAGGGCGTGAGGTCCTGCCCCGCGCAGAGTTCCTCGAAGGCTTTCTTCTTGATGGGATCGATGAGTACCGTGAGGCGCGCCGTCTTGCTTTCCATGATCGAGCCGTCCTTTCGCTATAATTTGATGTTAATCAAATTATAATTATTTCGCTTCGGGCTGTCATTGCGCAGGGCTTGTTCCGGCAGCGCGTCGCTCTGGCGGAAGATGAAAACAAGAAAGCCCGCACAAGGCGGGCTTTCCTGGATGTTTCTTGGGCTGCTTGAGACAGCCTGAAACTGGGATTTGGTCGGAGAGACAGGATTCGAACCTGCGACCTTCTCGTCCCGAACGAGACGCGCTACCGAGCTGCGCTACACTCCGAATGCCGAGAATTGTACTGAAAAACTTTTGTTGCACAAGGGGTTAGCGAGAATTTTTTTCTGGGCAGGTCCAGAGCCATCGCCCTTGGTGCGATCGAGCCGATGGCCAGCCATGCCGATAGTGGGATGACTGGCCGCGCGAACCTAGAGTTCCTTGACGGTACGAACCTGGTCCTTGTTGACCCGGGCACGCTTGCCATCCAGCTGTTCGAATTCGTAGAAGCCGGCGTCATCGTCGAACTCGGGTTCATCCACGGTCTGGATTTCGCGGCCATCGTTGAGCGTGATCACGGCTGGCGAGGAACAGCCCGCCAGGGCGACGAGTCCCAGGGCCAGCAATACTGCGGATAGGGTCCGGTGAATCATCATATGTCTCTCCATGGTCGATGCGATTGGATCTAAGTATTCAGAGGCGCACAGGCCGGCCAAGTTCCCCAGAGTCTTGTTTATAGCAGGCCGTTGAAAAACGTAGGCGAGGCAGTTATCAACAGCCTGATAGGCCGGGCTCGGCGCTCTGTGCCAATAGCTCGGGGGTATTCAGGTTGGCCAGGCGCGGGTCGTCGGCGGCGCAGTCCAGGGCTTCGGCACCCAGGGCCAGCAACAGATGACGCGGGCTGCGCTCGCCGGCCTGCCAGGCCTGTTCCAGTGCGGGGCCCAGGCTTTTGGGAATCAGGCAGAACAGCGGTTGCCACTGGGCGCCTTGGCGCAGCATCAATGGTTTCCCAGGATGGACGAGGGCGGCGCGGCGCAGCCTCTCGAGCAGGTCCAGGTCCAGCAGGGGGGCATCGCAGGGCAAGACCAGCAGGTCGGCATGGCGGGCCACGGCCAGTCCGGCGCGAATGCCGGCGAGGGGGCCGGGAAAGTCCGGGTCGTCGTCCTCCACCAGGCGGTCGGCATAGGCCGCATAGGTCGCGGCGTTGCGATTGCAGGAGATGATCAGGTCGTCGCTGATGCCCCGGGTCAGCCGGTGCAGGTGGGCGATCAGTGGCTGGCCGCGCCAGGTCAGCAGGCCCTTGTCCTGGCCTCCCATGCGCTGGCCGCGACCGCCGGCCAGCAGCAGCACGGAACAGGGACGGATCGAATCGGTCATGGTGGCGCTCCCGGCAGGCACTGATTGAGGATGGGCGCTGTGATATAACACCGGCCTGCCTCTCCCACAACCGGATCGCGCCTATGAACCCCAAGGCTGAAGCCCCCTTTGTGCCCTTGAATATCGCCGTACTGACGGTTAGTGATACCCGTAGTCTGGATACCGACACTTCCGGCCAGCTGTTCGTCGACCGCCTGACCACGGCCGGTCACCAGCTCATCGCGCGGGTGCTGCTCAAGGATGACCTGTACCACATACGCGCCCAGGTCGCGACCTGGATCGCCGACGACCAGGTGCAGGTCGTGCTGATTACCGGCGGTACCGGTTTTACCGGTCGCGACAGCACCCCGGAAGCCGTGGCCTGTTTGCTGGACAAGCAGGTGGATGGCTTCGGCGAGTTGTTCCGGCAGATATCGGTGGCGGACATCGGCACCTCGACCATCCAGTACCGGGCCCTGGCCGGCCTGGCCAATGGCACCCTGGTCTGCTGCCTGCCGGGCTCGACCAACGCCTGTCGCACCGGCTGGGACGGCATCCTCGCCGAGCAGCTGGATGCCCGTCACCGGCCCTGCAATTTCGTCGCGCACCTCAAGCCTATCGCGCCCTGCGAGTCCCGCGGATGAGTGGGCACGCCGGGCTGATGCCGCTGGAGGCGGCCCTCGAACGCTTGCTGGCCCAGGCCGACGCTTTGCCCATTCGCGAGCGCGAGACCCTGGCCTTGGCCGCGGCCCAGGGCCGGGTGCTGGCCGAACCGCTGATCGCCGACCTCGACCTGCCGCCCTGGCCCAACAGCGCCATGGACGGTTATGCCCTGCGCCAGGCGGACTGGTGCGGCGAGCCCCTGCTGGTCAGTCAGCGAATCTTCGCCGGCCAGGCGCCCGAGCCCTTGCAGCCCGGCAGCTGCGCGCGGATTTTTACCGGCGCGCCCCTGCCCGCGGGCGCGGACAGCGTCGAGATGCAGGAGAACGCCGAAGTCCTGGCCGATGGCCGGGTGCGCTTCATTCAGGCGATTCGGCCCGGCCAGCATGTCCGGCCCCAGGGCCAGGAGGCTCGCCGCGGCGAGACCGTGCTGCCGGCCGGTACCCGCCTGGGGCCGGTGGAGTTGGGGCTGGCGGCGTCCCTGGGGCTGGCCGAGTTGAGGCTGATTCGCCGCCCACGGGTGGCCCTGCTGTCCACCGGCGACGAACTGATCGAGCCGGGGCTGCCGTTGGGCCCCGGACAGATCTACAACAGCAATCGCACCCTGCTCAATGGCTGGTTGCAGCGCCTGGGCTGCGAGGTGTTCGACGCCGGCATCCTGCCCGACGACCTGGCGCTGACCCGGGCCAGGCTGGGAGAGCTGGGCGCGGTCGACCTGATCCTGTCCACTGGCGGGGTCTCGGTGGGCGAGGCGGATTACCTGGGCCAGGCGTTGCGCGAAGAGGGTGAGCTGGCGCTCTGGAAGCTGGCGATCAAGCCCGGAAAACCCCTGACCTGCGGGCAGTTTCGCGGCGTGCCGGTGATCGGGCTGCCGGGCAATCCGGCCTCGACCTTGGTCACTTTCGCCCTGCTGGCGCGGCCCTACCTGCTCCGACGGCTGGGCGTGAGTGAACTGACGCCGCTGCGTTTTTCGCTGCCGGCCGGGTTCGCCTGGCCCAAGCCGGGCAACCGCCGGGAATACCTGCGCGGCCGCCTGGAACAGTGGCGCGTGTTGCTCCATCCGAACCAGAGTTCGGCGGTGCTGCGCAGCGCGGCCTGGGCCCAGGGCCTGGTGGAGGTGCTCGAAGGCACGACCCTGGCCGAGGGCGATCCGGTCACCTTTATCCCCCTGAGCGAACTGCTGGGCTGAGGTGGCGTTTCAGGGCCCTGCGCATCCACAGGCCACTAGGGCGGCGTTTCTCGACAGCCTTCCTGGGGCAGCAGGAGCGCGATGAGGCTGCGCAACAGGATGGCGAGGTCGAGCCACAGCGACCAGCTTTCCATGTACTCCAGGTCGAGCTCGATGCGTTGGGCGATTTTTACCCGATGGTCGGTTTCGCCGCACTGGCCATGGAGCTGGGCCCAGCCGGTGATTCCGGGTTTGATGGCGTGATGGGCGCTGTAACTGTCCAGGGTCGCCTCGAAGAGCCGGCCGCTGCTCTTGTCCGCGTTCGCGAGCGGGGGCGGCCCGACCAGGGACATGTCGCCCCGCAGCACATTGAACAGCTGGGGCAGCTTATGCAGCCCGGATCTGCAGATAAAGGAGTCGGCGCCGGGCTCGGCCTGCGTACCCACGGGGAGGCGAAACTGGTACAGCTCGATCTGCTGGCCGTTGTAGCCGAAGCGTTTCAGGCGCTGCAGCACGGGGCCTGGCGCATCGACTTTGATGGCCAGGGCGACCAGTAGCATCAGCGGTAGCAGCACCGGCAGCGCCAGGCTGGTCAGCAGCAGGTCTTCCAGCCGCTTGGTCCGGGGCGACCATCCACGCAACGGTGTTTGCGAGGCATTGAACAGCGGCAGGCCGGCGACCTCGCTGATGCGGTTGTGCGCATGACGAAAGGCCAGCATGTCAGGTGCCAGCAACACGCTCACCGGCAACGGGCGCAGCCACTCGAGTGTTCGACCGATCCGGCTTTCCGCGGTCCATGGCAGGGCGATCAGCACCCGTGAGATTTTTCGCTCGAGGATCAGACGCTCCAGGTCATCGCTATTGCCCAGCACGGGAAGGCCGGCCAGGGTCGCTGGCATGCGTTCCAGGCGATCGTCGATAAAGCCCAGCAGGCCGCAACGGATATCGCGGCGCAGGTTCAGGTAGTCTGCCAGCCGCAGGCCGTTTTCGGTGCAGCCCAGGATGATCGCGTTCTGCAGGAACAGGCCGCGCCCCATCAGGCGCCGGAAAAGCGCCAGCAGGCACAGGCGCTCGACGGCAAAACCGAGCAGGCCGAGGGCGAACCAAAGGGCCATGTGCCCCATGGGTTCGGGATAAAACGGTGACAGCCCCTGGTGCATGAGCAGCAGGAGGACGAAGGCCGTGGACCAAGCGCCGAACAGGGCGCGAAAGCCCAGTCGATTGCTGAACAGCGCGTCGGAATAGAGTCCGAATGCCTGAAACAGCAGGACGGTCAGCAGGCCGAACAGCAGTAGAAGGGCGGCCTGCTGTTCGCTAAGGGCCAGCGGTTCTCCGGCGAACTGGCCGAGCAACAAGCCGGGAAGTATGGCCGTCAAGCCATGGACGAGGCGCAGGCCGGTGAGCAGGTGTTCGACCTGAGGGGGTCGGGTCAGCAGCAGGCTGTCGTCGGCGCATTGCAAGCGCATAAGGGCTCTCCGAGCGTAAGCGCATCAACAATGGCTCTCCGAGCCATGACTGCAGTGCTGAGGTGTTGCGTAAGTAACCGGGCTGGGCTGAGCCTGTCGATCAGGGCAACAGCGGTCTGTTAGAGCTTATAGCCGATCAAGCTTAGGTAAAGTAGCCCGGGCTTATCAATAGCCCGTCAGCCTGTCGTGTGCCGCTCGCGGTATTCGCCCGGGGTCATGCCGGTCCAGTGCTTGAAACTGCGGTGAAAGGAACGCGATTCGGTAAAACCCAGGTAATGGGCGATATCCTGCACCGCCAGTTCGCTGCGGGTCAGGTAGTGTTCGGCCAGTTCCTGGCGCAACTGATCGAGGATCTCCTGGTAGCTGGTGCCGGCCTGCTGCAGGTGGCGCTGCAGGGTGCGCACGGTCATGGTGAACTTCTCGGCCACCCGTTCCTTGCGCGGCAGGCCGTCCTTGAGCAGCAGGCGCAGGGCGTTCTTCACCCGCTGGGGCAGCGGTTCGTTGCCATCCAGGCCGGCCATCAACCCCAGGGCATGTTCTTCCAGGGTGCGTAGCAGGTTGGCGTCGGCCTGGCGCAGGGGCAGTGACAGGTAGGCCTGGGGGATCAGCAGGGCGCTCAGGGGCTGCTCGAAACGCACCGGACAGCCGAACACCGCCGTATAGGCACTGGCGTCGGCACCTTCCGGCAGACCGTGTTCCAGCCAGACTTCCCGGGGCGAGTGGGCGCTGTCGCCGATCCAGCGGGCATAGAGCAACCAGGAGGCCAGCACATTGTCGACCATATGGATGCGCACCAGCGGATCGATGTAGCGGCAGTGCCAGGACAGCAGGACGTCGCCGTCCTGGACCTGGATGCGGCTGGTGCCCATGTCGCCGACCAGTTTCTCGTAGGGCACGATGCGGCTCATGGCCTCGCCCAGGGTCGCGCAGTTCATGGTGATATAGCCCAGCACGCTGTAGGAACCGGGTTGCACGAAGCGCGCCGAGTGCAGGCCGAACAGCGCATCGCCTGAGGCGTCGAGCAGATGGCGCAGCAGTTTCTGCAGCACCTCGCCGGCGATCCGCTGGCTGTTATCGAGCAGGTCGGCCTGGCTGAGGCCGGCCGCCGCCAAGGCGTCGGCGCAGGGCAGCCCCAGGCTGTCGGCGTGCTTGAGGTATTGCTGAATGGCGGGGATGGAACTGTAGCCCAGGGCGTGCATGGCGTTTTCTTGTGTTCGGCTGGCTTGATTGGCAACTGAGGCTGTCCTGATCGGACAGTGACGGCGTACAAGGACTGGCTAGTATAGGCAGCCCCGAACGGGGTTCGAAACTGGCTTGTGGCAGAACGAGGAGAATGGCATGCGGCGTTGGAATGGTTGGGGTGACGAGGCCACTGTGGTGGAACTGCCGGCCCATGGGGCGGCTTTTCTGGCGGCGCGCATCGGCGCCGGCACCTGTCTCCCGGATGCCGACCTGGACAGCGTGCTGGCCCGGGTGCCCGCCTCGCGCCTGGCGGCCCACCCGCTGATAGTCACGGCGGCCGAAGACCGCGTGCGGCATGCCCGTGGGCAGAGCCTGCCGGACTGGCTGGCCATGCGCGGCGGCGACTTCGGCGTGTTTCCCGATGGCGTGGCCTATCCGGAAAGCGCCGTCCAGGTCCGAGAGCTACTGGCCTGGGCCGCTACTCAGGACCTGATCCTGATCGTTTATGGCGGCGGCACCTCGGTGGCCGGGCATATCAATCCCCAGGACGGTCCCCGACCGGTGCTGACCCTGTCCCTGGCGCGGATGAACCAGCTGGTCGAGTTGGACGAGGACAGTCTGATCGCCACCTTCGGCCCCGGTGCCAACGGTCCGCAGGTGGAAAGCCAGTTGCGCGCTCGGGGTTATACCCTCGGCCATTTTCCCCAGTCCTGGGAGCTGTCGACCCTCGGCGGTTGGGTGGCCAGCCGTTCCAGCGGCCAGCAATCATTACGCTACGGACGGATCGAGCAGCTGTTCGCCGGTGGCACCCTGGAGACCTTCGCCGGTTCGCTGCAGATTCCGACCTTTCCGGCCTCGTCCGCCGGGCCGGACCTGCGTGAGGTGGTGATGGGTTCGGAAGGGCGTTTTGGGGTGATCTCGGAGGTCAAGGTGCGGGTGACCCGCCTGGCCGAGCAGGAGGCCTTCTATGCGGTCTTCCTGCCGTCCTGGTCCCAGGCGCTGCTGGCCATTCGCACCCTGGCCCAGGCGCGGGTACCGCTGTCGATGCTGCGCCTGTCCAATGCCATCGAAACCGAGACCCAGTTGGCCCTGGCCGGCCATCCCGAGCGGATCGCCCTGCTGGAGCGCTACCTGGCGTTGCGCGGCACCCGTGACGGCAAGTGCATGCTGACCTTTGGGGTCACCGGTAATCGCACCCAGAACGCCGTGTCGCTCAAACAGGCGAAAAAACTGCTGAAGGGTTTCGGCGGCATCTTCACCGGCACCCTGCTGGGCAAGAAATGGGCGGAGAACCGTTTCCGCTTCCCCTACCTGCGCGAGGGCCTGTGGCAGGCCGGCTATGCGGTGGACACCCTGGAGACGGCCACCGACTGGGGCAATGTCGACGGCCTGTTGAATTTGATCGAGGCCAGCCTGCGCGAGGAACTGCCGGGCGAGGCGGTGCATGTGTTCACCCACCTGTCCCATGTCTATGGCGAGGGCTCGAGCCTCTACACCACCTATGTCTTCCGCCCGGCCGAGGACTACGCCGGCACCCTGGCGCGCTGGAGCCGCCTCAAGCAGGCGGCGAGCCGGACCATAGTCGAGAACCGCGGCACCATCAGCCACCAGCACGGGGTCGGCCGCGACCATGCGCCCTACCTGGCGGTGGAGAAAGGTGAGCTGGGCATGGCCGCGTTGCAGGCCCTGGCGGTGCATTTCGACCCCGAACGCCGCCTGAATCCCGGCGTGCTGCTGCAGGAATGACAATGCCCAACTGGAACGCGGTCTGGCGCGAACAGGCCCTGCCCGAACTGGCCGCCCGCGACTGGGATCTGATAGTGGTCGGCGGCGGGATCAACGGCGCCGGCATCCTGCGCGAGGCGGCGCGGCGCGGCTGGAGC
>DATDTH010000416.1:0-2659 GCA_035290985.1 Pseudomonas sp.
CCACGGCGATACCGCTGGAGCCGTTGACCAGCAGGTTGGGAATACGGGTCGGCATGACCGCCGGGATCATTTCGGTGCCGTCGTAGTTCGGCACCCAGTCCACGGTTTCTTTGTGCAGGTCAGCCAGCAGCTCGTGCGCCAGCTTGGTCATGCGCACTTCGGTGTATCGCATGGCCGCGGCGTTGTCGCCGTCCACCGAACCGAAGTTGCCCTGGCCGTCGACCAGCAGGTAACGCAGGGAGAACGGCTGCGCCATCCGGACTATGGTGTCGTACACCGCCGTGTCGCCGTGGGGGTGATACTTACCGATCACGTCACCGACCACACGGGCGGATTTCTTGTACGCCTTGTTCCAGTCGTTACCCAGCTCGCTCATGGCGAACAGCACGCGGCGGTGCACGGGCTTCAAGCCATCGCGCGCATCCGGCAGCGCACGCCCGACTATCACGCTCATCGCGTAATCGAGGTAGGACTGCTTCAGTTCGTCTTCGATATTGACCGGTAGAATTTCTTTGGCCAGTTCGCCCATGAGAAGCCTGGTTCCTTTTTCTGGTGAAACTCCGCCCCGCCTGCACTGCAGGGGACGAAGTTCGCCGTTGCGGCCTTAGGCCAGCAACGACTCACGACAAATCAACGAGTTATGACAAAGATCAGCGCAATGAAGGCGACCCGGGCCAGCCCCATTGAAAACCGACGGAGAGTACCACAATCGCCGCCCCGCACCTATCCCCCAGCCGGCAGCGCGGGACGGGCCGAGACCCTCGCCCCGGAGGGCCGACAGGCCTTATCAATGCAGGCGCTTGCGGCACATCAACTGCGCCATCTTGGCCGCGTCCGGGCGCTCGACCACGCCCTTCTCGGTGACGATGAAATCGATCAGGTCGGCCGGGGTGACATCGAACACCGGATTGACCGCCGGCACATCGGCCGCCACCCGCTGCCCCATCACTTCCAGCAGCTCGCGACCGTCGCGCTCCTCGATGACGATGTCGTCGCCGCTCGCCAGGGCCATGTCGATGGTGGAGCTGGGCGCCACCACCATAAACCGCACGCCGTGGTGCATGGCGTTGACCGCCAACTGGTAGGTACCGATCTTGTTCGCCACATCGCCATTGGCCGTGATGCGGTCGGCACCGACTATGACCCAGGTAATGCCCTTGGTCTTCATCAGGTGAGCCGCTGCGGCGTCGGCATTCAGGCTGACCGGAATACCCTCGTTGGCCAGCTCCCAGGCGGTCAGGCGCGAGCCCTGCAACCAGGGTCGGGTTTCGTCGGCGTAGACCCGCTCCACCAGCCCTTCCAGGTAGGCGGCACGTATCACCCCGAGGGCCGTGCCGAAGCCGCCGGTGGCCAGCGCCCCGGTATTGCAGTGGGTCAGCAGGGTCTGCAGGTTGCCCTGGTGCCGGCGGATCAGGTCGACCCCCAGCTGCGCCATGGTCAGTTTGGCCTCGCGGTCGCTGGCATGGATGGCCAGCGCCTCGGCTTCCAGCGCCTGTAGGGGATCCTCCTGGGCCTTGAGCCGCTGCAGGCGCTCGCGCATGCAGTTCAGCGCCCAGAACAGATTGACCGCGGTCGGCCGCGAATCGGCCAGCACCTGGAAATCCGCTTCCAGCGCCGCCCGCCAGTCACCACCGGCCGCCAGGCGCGCCCGCGCGCCCAGCACCAGGCCATAGGCTGCGCTGATGCCGATGGCCGGCGCGCCGCGCACTACCATGGCCCGGATCGCCTCGGCCACGGCCGCGGCCGAGTCATGGGCCAGCCATTTTTCCTCGAACGGCAGCAGGCGCTGATCGAGCAGGTGCAGCGCGCCATCGCGCCATTCGATGGCCTTTACCTTCTCCGCCGCCAACAGTCGCTCGCGCATGGCCCCGCCCTCTGAAACGAAAAGCCGCGGATTATAGCGAGCCCCCCGCCAGGGCGCTCGGGTATACTTCGGCTTTTGTCACGATACGCCAAGGACGCTCGCCATGCCCGACCTCAATGCCCCGCTCGACCTGCTCCTGCTGCCAACCTGGCTGGTGCCGGTCGAGCCTGCCGGTGTCGTCCTGCAGGCGCATGGTCTGGGCATTCGCGACGGCCGCATCGCCCTGATCGCCCCGCGCGCCGAGGCCTTGAAGCACCCGGCGCGGGAAGTCCGCGAATTGCCGGGCATGTTGCTCAGCCCCGGCCTGGTGAATGCCCACGGCCACGCGGCCATGACCCTGTTTCGCGGCCTGGCCGACGACCTGCCACTGATGACCTGGCTGGAACAGCATATCTGGCCGGCCGAGGCCAAGTGGGTCGACGAGAGCTTTATCCACGACGGCACCGACCTGGCCATCGCCGAACAGCTCAAGGGCGGCATCACCTGCTTTTCCGACATGTACTTCTTCCCGGAAGTGGCCAGCGAACGGGTGCATGCCAGCGGCATTCGCGCGCAGATCGCCGTGCCGGTACTGGATTTCCCGATTCCCGGTGCCCGCGACGCCGACGAGGCGCTGCGCAAGGGCCTGGCGCTGTTCTCCGACCTCAAGCACCACCCGCGAATCAAGGTCGCCTTCGGCCCCCACGCCCCCTACACGGTGAGCGACGAGAAGCTGGAAAAGATCCGGGTGCTGGCCGACGAACTGGATTGCGGCATTCATATGCATGTGCAGGAAACCGCCTTCGAAGTGCAGCA
>DATDTH010000417.1:0-3224 GCA_035290985.1 Pseudomonas sp.
CCTGGCCACTAGCCTGCTCGATGAACTGGTGGTCAGCCTGGTGCCCCATCTGCTCGGTGCCGGCATCCCGCTGTTTTCCGTCGGCCTGGAGCGGCGCCTGCGGCTGCATGAGCAGCGCAGCTTCGCCACCGGCGTGGTGCAGCTGCACTATCATGTCCCCCGCGAAGAAGAAACGCCTTAGGGCCGCTGGTCGGCTGGACACTGCCTCGACCGGTAACAGCACTTAGCTATTGATCCACGACACGAACATCCCCCGCCCATTACGCATACTGGCAAAAAGACACCTTTCGGTGATTGCCTATGCCACATACCATCAAAACCCGCGTCGAACTGCAGCAACATCTGCAGGAACACCCCTGCCTGATTCCGCAAGACGTCTCGCTCGGCACCCTGCTGATCCGCGGCGAGGCGATCAGCCCGGCGCAACTGGACCAGGCCCTGCTCCACCAGCATGATCACCCCGAGCTCGGCCGCCTGGGCCAGGTGCTGATCGCCCTGAATATGCTCAGCGCCGAGCGACTCGCCCAGACCCTCGCCCTGCAACTGGGCATCGCCCAGGTCAACCTGGAGGGCTTCGACATTCAGGAGGACTGCCTGAAACTGGTGCCCGAAAGCCTGGCGCGGCGCTACCTGGTGATGCCACTGATGCTCGATGGCGAGCGGCTGATAGTCGCCTCCCCCGACCCGACCCGCTGCGAATTGCTGCACTTGCTGGGCTTCGTCAGCGGTAAGCCGGTCGAGTCGGTGCTGGCCAGCGCCCGTGAAGTGGAGCAGGCCATCAACCAGTTCTATGCCACGGCCACCGCCCATGAGCTGCCGGAAAACGAAAGCGACGCGCAACCACTGAGCCTGCACCGAATCAAGCAACTGGCCGAAGACAAGCCCACCGTGCGCTTCGTCGATGCCATGCTGGAGGAAGCCATCAGCCGCCGGGCCTCGGACATTCACCTGCGCCCGGGCGAACGGGACGTGGCCATCCTGCTGCGCATCGACGGCGCGCTGATCGAAACCCGGCGGATCAAACACAGCAACCTGGCGGCCATCGTCAGTCGGATCAAGATCATCGGCGGCATGAACATCGCCGAACGGCGGCTGCCCCAGGACGGCCGGCACATGATCAAGCTACCCGACCACAACATCGACCTGCGCCTGTCGGTCATGCCCACCGTGCATGGCGAAAGCGTGGTGATCCGCATCCTGGATACCCGCCAAAGCCTGAAAAGCCTCGAGCAGATCGGTTTCAACGGCAGCGACGTCGCACGCTTTCGCAACCTGATCAGCCACAACCAGGGCATCGTCCTAGTCACCGGCCCCACCGGCTCGGGCAAGAGCACCACCCTCTATGCCGCGCTGAACGACATCAAGAGCAGCGGCGTGAACATCATCACGGTGGAAGACCCGGTGGAATACCAGATCGACGACATCCGCCAGATCCAGGTGAAGCCGCAGATCGGCTACACCTTTGCCCGGGCCTTGCGGCACATCCTGCGCCATGACCCGGACGTGATCATGGTCGGCGAGATCCGCGACCCGGAAACCGCCCTGATGGCCACCGAAAGCGCCCTGACCGGCCACCTGGTGCTCAGCACCCTGCACACCAACAGCGCCGCCACCACAGTGACCCGCCTGCTGGAAATCGGCATCGCCCCCTACCTGCTCAACGCCAGCCTGCTGGGCGTGCTGGCGCAACGGCTGGTACGGCGCAATTGCAGCCACTGCCTGCAGGAAGAAGAGGTACCGGACTATGTGCGCCAGGCCCTGGGCCTGGCAGCGGACGAGCGTTTCTATGTCGGCCATGGCTGTGAGCACTGCAACCAGCTGGGCTTTTCCGGACGGGCCGCCGTCTATGAGCTGCTGGAAGTGACTCCCGGAATGCGCAAGCTGATCCAGCCGCAAGCTTCCGCCCAGGAGATCGAACGCCAGGCCCTCGGCGATGGCATGCGCTCCCTGACCCAATGCGCCCTGCAATTGGCGCGCGAGCGGGTCATTTCCTTGGGCGAAGTCTATCGGGTGCGGCTGGAGTGAACGCCGATCGGCCGTGGGCGTGGTTTCAGCCGCGCTCCCGCTGTGCCTGCAAGGCCTGCTTGCGCAACAGGCGCGCGCTGTCCCAGCCGGTCAGCAGCACCGCCAGCCAGATCGGCCCATAGGTCCAGACTTGCGCCGGGTCGAAGGCCTCGCCGAGCACCCATACCGCCACCGCGAACAGCAGCACCGGCTCGACATAGCTGAGAATGCCGAACAGCCCCAGCGGCAGCAGCCGACTCGAGGCCATCATCGCGGCGAACGCCAGGGTGCCGAGCAAGGCCAGCCCCGGCAGCAGCCACCAGAGCGCGGGTGCCAGGCTGAACAACTGCGGCGGACTACGCGTCAGGATCAGCCAGAGCGCCAGCGGCGCCAGCAGCAACATTTCCAGGATGAAACCGGACAGGGCATCCAGGCGCATCCAGCGGCGCAACATGAAATAAGGGGGATAGCCCAGGGCGGTGAGCAGCGTCAGCCAGGAAAACGCCTGGGTCAGCCAGAGTTCATGGGCCACGCCCAGCAGCGCGCAGACCACCGCGATGCGTTGCAGGGGACGCAGGCGCTCGCCATAGAACAGCCGACCGGCCAGCACCATCATCAGGGGCAGCAGAAAGTAGCCCAGCGACACCTCCAGCATCCGCCCGGCCAGGGGCGCCCAGAGGAACAGGCCCCACTGCACCCCGATCAGCAGGGCCGCCAGCGGCAAGGCCGCGAGCAGCCAGGGCTCATGGCGCAGACGCCGGAAAACCGCGGCCAGCGTGGTCCAGTGCCGCGTGACGGTCATCAACAGCAGCACCATGGGAATCGACCAGAGCACACGCTGGGCGAACACCTGGACACCGTCCAGCGGCGCCAGCTCGCGCACATAACCCGGCATCAGGGCGAACAGCACCGAGGCGATCAGCGACAGGCCGACACCACGCCCCGAGAGTCTGAGGGTTGCCACTGCATAACCTCCGCAAGCTCATAAAAACCCAATAACAGGCCGAGCACCCTACCCTATCTCAGGGGAATCAACAGGCAGGCGGCGCGCTGGGCCAGGAGCAGGTCGTTTTGGGTGACGCACGCAAGCCAGAACGGGATCGTACAGCGCACACGCTCGCGGGTTACACACGCCCTACGAAAAGCGCTCGGTGAAGCCAGCAGCTCTGGTAGGGCGGGTGCAACCCGCGTTTATTGCGTTGCTGCTTAATGCACAGGCG
>DATDTH010000418.1:0-3831 GCA_035290985.1 Pseudomonas sp.
CTCGCCCAGCACGGCGTTCTTCAGTTCGACGAAGTTGCCGACATGGGCGCGGGCGCCCAGCACCGACCCCGGCCGCAGGCGGGCGAAGGGACCACAATCGGCGCCCTCGCCCAGCTCGGCGCCGTCCAGGTGACTGTTGGCCTTCACCAGCGCGCCCTGGCGCAGGATGCTGTCCTTGATCACGCAGTTCGGCCCGATCTGCACCCCATCCTCGATCACTACCCGACCTTCGAGTATCACATTGACGTCGATCGTCACGTCGCGGCCCACAGTGACCTCGCCGCGCAGGTCGAAGCGCGCCGGATCGATCAGGGTCACACCCTGCACCATCAGGCGGCGCGCGGCGCGGTATTGGTAGTGGCGCTCCAGTTGCGCCAGCTGAATGCGGTCATTGGCGCCCAACACTTCTAACTCGTCGGCCGCTTGCTCGGTGGCCACCACCAGCCCGTCGGCCACCGCCATGGCGATCACATCGGTCAGGTAGTACTCGCCCTGGGCGTTGCTGTTGGACAGACGACCCAGCCAATCGGCCAGGCGCTTGCCGGGCACCGCGAGGATGCCGGTGTTGCCTTCGCGGATCAGGCGCTGCTGCTCGCTGGCGTCCTTGTGCTCGACTATGGCGTTGACCACGCCATCAGCATCGCGAACGATGCGACCGTAACCGGTCGGGTCCTTCAGGTTGACCGTCAAGAGCCCAAGCTGCTGCTCGCTGACCAGCTGCAACAGACGCTGCAGGGTTTCCACTTCGATCAGCGGCACGTCGCCATAGAGAATCAGCACCCGCTCGGCGCTCAACGCCGGTAACGCCTGGGCCACGGCATGGCCGGTGCCCAGTTGTTCGCTCTGCAGCACGAAATTCAGGTCATCCGCCGCCAGCCGCTCGCGCACCAATTCCGCGCCATGGCCGATGACCACATGAATGCCTTGCGGTTGGAGCTGGCGGGCGCTGTCGATGACATGGCCGAGCATGGATTTGCCGGCAACCGGGTGCAGCACCTTGGGCAAGGCCGAGCGCATGCGAGTGCCCTGGCCGGCGGCGAGAATGACGATATCGAGGGACATGGGGGCAGATCCTATTGGTAGCCCAGATGCAATCCGGGGGTGATCGTCCCGGATTACATCCGGGTTACTTACTAAGAACGTGTTTACGATCTCGCGATGCGCAGCAGATCGTAAAACAGCAGGCAAGAAAAAGGGTAGCCAAGGCTACCCCCTTCTACTCGCTTGCGATAAAGCCCGGGGCAATCAGCTGCCGCCGAACTTCTTGCGCAATTGCTGGACGGTGCGCAGCTGGGCTGCGGCCTCGGCCAGACGGGCGGCGGCGGAACCGTAGTCGAACTCCGCGCCTTTTTCGTTCAGCGCCTTCTCGGCGGCCTTGACGGCCTCCTGAGCAGAGGCTTCATCGAGGTCGGCAGCCCGTTGCACGGTGTCGGCCAGGACCTTGACCATGCTCGGTTGCACTTCCAGGAAGCCGCCGGAGATGTAATACACCTCGGCTTCGCCACCCTGCTTGATCAGGCGGATCGGACCCGGCTTCAGGTCGGTGATCAGCGGCGCGTGGCCTGGAGCGATACCGATATCACCCAGGTTGCCGTGCGCGATGACCATCTCGACCAGACCGGAGAAGATCTCGCCTTCCGCGCTGACGATGTCGCAATGGACTGTCATAGCCATATCTAGCCTCACGTATCGACCTGTTGGAGCGCTGTGACACGCTCAACCAGACCGTAAGCGCCCGTTGCCGGGCGCACGGATTACAGTTTTTTGGCTTTCTCGATGGCTTCTTCGATGCCGCCGACCATGTAGAACGCCTGTTCCGGCAAGTGGTCGTAGTCACCTTTGAGGATGCCACTGAAACCTGCAATGGTGTCCTTCAGGGAAACGTACTTGCCCGAGGCACCGGTGAAGACTTCAGCCACGAAGAACGGCTGGGACAGGAAGCGCTGGATCTTACGGGCGCGGGATACCAACTGCTTGTCGGCTTCCGACAGCTCGTCCATACCCAGGATCGCGATGATGTCCTTCAGTTCCTTGTAGCGCTGCAGCACGTACTGGACGCCGCGGGCGGTGTCGTAGTGCTCCTGGCCGATCACGTTCGGGTCCAGCTGGCGCGAAGTGGAGTCCAGTGGATCGACCGCCGGGTAGATACCCAGGGAAGCGATGTCACGGGACAGTACCACGGTGGCGTCCAAGTGGGCGAAGGTGGTCGCCGGGCTCGGGTCGGTCAAGTCATCCGCAGGCACGTAAACGGCCTGGATCGAGGTGATCGAACCGTTCTTGGTCGAAGTGATACGCTCTTGCAAGGTACCCATTTCTTCGGCCAGGGTCGGCTGATAACCCACGGCGGACGGCATACGGCCGAGCAGTGCGGACACTTCGGTACCGGCCAGGGTGTAACGGTAGATGTTGTCGACGAACAACAGTACGTCGTTACCCTCGTCGCGGAACTTCTCGGCCATGGTCAGGCCGGTCAGTGCCACGCGCAGACGGTTGCCTGGCGGCTCGTTCATCTGACCGTAGACCAGGGCAACCTTGTCCAGAACGTTGGAGTCCTTCATCTCGTGGTAGAAGTCGTTACCCTCACGGGTACGCTCGCCCACACCGGCGAACACGGAATAACCGCTGTGCTCGATGGCGATGTTACGGATCAGTTCCATCATGTTTACGGTCTTGCCGACACCGGCACCACCGAACAGACCGACTTTACCGCCCTTGGCGAACGGGCAGATCAGGTCGATTACCTTGATGCCGGTTTCCAGCAGGTCGTTGCCGCCCGCTTGTTCGGCAAAGGACGGCGCGGGACGGTGAATGCCCCAGCGCTCTTCTTCGCCAATCGGACCGGCTTCGTCGATCGGGTTGCCGAGTACGTCCATGATCCGGCCCAGGGTCGCTTTACCGACCGGTACGGAGATGGCTGCGCCCGTGTTCTTCACGTCCAGACCGCGCTTCAAGCCTTCGGTCGAACCCATCGCAATGGTACGGACCACGCCGTCGCCCAGCTGCTGCTGAACTTCCAGGGTGGTTTCGGCGCCTTGAACCTTCAGGGCGTCATAAATGCTCGGCACCTGATCGCGCGGAAATTCCACGTCGATCACGGCGCCGATGATTTGAACGATACGTCCGCTACTCATATCTGGTTCCTCTAAATATATGAACCGGTCTTAGACCGCGGCAGCGCCGCCGACGATTTCCGAGATCTCTTGGGTGATCGCAGCCTGACGCGCCTTGTTGTAGATCAGCTGCAAATCGCTGATCAGGTCACCGGCGTTGTCGGTAGCGTTCTTCATCGCGATCATCCGCGCCGCTTGTTCAGCCGCGTTGTTCTCGACCACCGCCTTGTACACCTGCGACTCCACGTAGCGCACCATCAGGCCGTCGAGCAGCTCTTTGGCGTCGGGTTCGTAGAGGTAGTCCCAGTGATGCTTGAGTTCCTGATCCGGATCGGCCACCAGGGGAATCAACTGTTCCACTGTCGGCTGTTGCGTCATGGTATTGATGAACTTGTTGGAAACCACGGACAGGCGGTCAATACGGCCGTCCAGGTAGGCATCCAGCATCACTTTGACGCTACCGATCAAGTCGTTGATCGACGGCTCTTCACCCAGGTGGCTGATAGCTGCTACGACGTTGCCGCCGAAGTTGCGGAAAAAGGCCGCACCCTTGCTACCCACTACACACAGATCAATCTCGACGCCTTTCTCGCGGTTTACCGCCATGTCCTTGACCAGGGCCTTGAACAGGTTGGTGTTCAAGCCACAGCACAGACCACGGTCACTGCTCACTACGACATAACCAACACGCTTGATTTCGCGGTCGATCATGAACGGGTGG
>DATDTH010000419.1:0-3779 GCA_035290985.1 Pseudomonas sp.
ACTTTTTGTCCCTACTCCCTTTACTTCCCGGCTCATCATCCTGATGAATCGCATCCCGCGATGTCCTAGCTGCCATCCTTGCCAGCCTGTGCCTGCTCCTTGGCACAGGGCTGATATTACCCCTCTCCCCGAGGCTCGCAAGCCCGTTAAACGGCCGTTCAGCCGCGAAATCGCTCGTTACGCTTACTTAAAAATACTTATAAATCAAATACATATACTTATTTAGCGGAAACGACAAGACATTGACTCGCCGCATTCCCTGGCGAATACCTACGCGCTATGTAAGCGATGGATTACAGGAAGCCCCGCAAAAAAGCCCGTAGGGCATACTCGCCGAAAGGTCTGACCCTGGCTACCCAGGCTGGCGCAGAAGCATCGCCGCCATACCGACCTCCCGGTGCGCACGGCGCACCCTACCAATAGCGGGGTGCCTGCAGGCTGGGTGGGGCCGCCTAGGTGGGGCCGCCCAGGTAGGATCAGAGCGGAACGCGGTCCCGTAGGCTGTGCTCAGCGCACCGTGGCAGCCCGCCGCTCCCACGCTTAGGTGGGGCCGCCTAGGCTGTCGCAACACATAACTGGGGCATAGCTATAAAAAACCGGCCGAAGCCGGTATTTTTATGGGCACCTAGGGAGCGCTATTGGAACAGCGAGTCGCTCGACAGGCCGTTTTTTTCCAGGATCTCGCGCAGGCGCTTGAGCGCCTCGACCTGGATTTGCCGCACCCGCTCGCGGGTCAGGCCGATTTCCTGGCCGACCTCCTCCAGGGTACAGCTCTCATGGCCGCGCAGGCCAAAGCGGCGGATCACCACCTCGCGCTGCTTGTCGGTCAGCTCCGACAGCCACTGGTCGATGCTCTGGGACAGGTCATCGTCCTGCAGCAGCTCGCACGGATCGGTTGGATGGTCATCGGTCAGGGTATCGAGCAAGGTCTTGTCCGAGTCCGGCCCCAGGGACACATCCACCGAGGACACCCGTTCGTTCAGGCCCAGCATGCGCTTGACCTCGCCGACGGGTTTTTCCAGCAGGTTGGCGATTTCTTCGGCCGAGGGTTCGTGGTCGAGTTTCTGGGTCAGTTCCCGTGCCGCCCGCAGGTAGACGTTGAGTTCCTTGACCACATGAATCGGCAGGCGAATGGTCCGCGTCTGGTTCATGATCGCCCGTTCGATGGTCTGCCGAATCCACCAGGTCGCGTAGGTAGAGAAACGGAAGCCCCGCTCGGGATCGAACTTCTCCACCGCGCGGATCAGGCCCAGATTGCCCTCCTCGATCAGGTCCAGCAGGGACAGGCCGCGGTTGACGTAGCGCCGGGCGATCTTGACCACCAGGCGCAGGTTGCTTTCGATCATGCGCTTGCGCCCGGCCGGGTCGCCCTTCTGCGCCAGGCGCGCGAAGAACACTTCCTCTTCCGGGGTCAGTAGGGGGGAAAAACCGATTTCGTTGAGGTACAGCTGAGTGGCGTCCAGCGCCCGGGTGTAATCGATGTATTTATGCTGTTTGGGGGAGGAGGCGCTTTTGGCTTTGGCCCGGGCTGGAGTCTTCGCGGACTCCTCGTCTGAGCCATCATCCAGGACGATCGCCGGCTCCATCAGAAGCACGTCATCATCCAAGTCAAACTCCGGCGCTTCTTTGTCGAGTGCCATTTTCTTATTGTCCTATGCTGAGTTCGACAACAAGCTCTGGCTAGACCCTATGTTCCATGGCAATGCCGGAGCCCGTTCCTCCTACGCAGGGAAACAGGCTGGCGGCGGATCAACGGCGAGGCAGGTATTGCAGAGGATCAACAGGTTTTCCCTGGCGGCGAATCTCGAAATGGAGTTTCACCCGATCGGTTCCCGTGGACCCCATCTCGGCAATAGTCTGACCGACTTTGACCTGCTGCCCCTCCCGAACCAAAAGCCTGCGGTTGTGACCGTAGGCACTGACGTAGGTATCGCTGTGTTTAATGATCACCAACTCGCCGTAGCCCCGTAAACCACTTCCGGCGTACACCACGGATCCACTAGACGCAGCAGAAACAGGCTGGCCTAATTCCCCAGCCAGATCAATTCCTTTATTCAAACTGCCGTTTGAGGAAAAACGCCCGATTAGAGCCCCGCTCGCAGGCCAGGCCCAGCCCGACGCAGAGGGGATAATAGGTTGCACCTTGGTGGTGGCAGCAGTCGGTCGGGGCGCGATCGGCGACAGAACCGGACGACCGGTCACGGCCGGGGCGCTACCCGGCTTGGCAGGTGGTGACGTGACCAGCGGCGGCCGCGCGGTCGCAACGACGGCAGCCTGGTTCCTCGGCGCATCGAAACGCACGATCTGACCCGGGCGTATCACATAGGGCGGGGCGATGGCATTGCGTGCGGCCAGGGCTTTCCAGTCCCAACCGAAGCGGAATGCGATGGAATAGAGGGTGTCGCCACGCTGCACCCGGTACTGTCCGCCAGTGGCCTTGGGGCGCTGAGGCTGGGTGGCCGCGGCGCGGTTGCTGCGGTCGACCACACTGACCCCACCAGGCGGCGAACTGCTGCAGCCAGCCAGAAGCGTGCCGAAGACCAGGCCACTCAACACGATACGAACCCACTGCTGCATAGCCCTAACAAGCTGTTGAAAAACTACCTGCGTTGCCGATACGGCGTTAAAAACAGACTCGGAATGCTCATTTACACCTAGTAAATTGCGCTTCCTCGCCTGTTTTTGCCTTGTCTCGGCTGCCTCGCCTACGTTTTTCAACGGCTTGCTAAAACTCACCCGCCTCTCCCTTTTTGGTGATTGATTGAAAACAGCATTCCTGGCCATTTGCGAGCGCCAGGCCGCGTGCCACCCCATGCCGAGCGCCATCAGGCCAGCGGGCCGTTGAGCAGGGGCACGAAGCGCACGGCATCCAGGACATGCCGGGAGAACCCGTCCTCGTCCCGGATGATCAGCATCAGCTGCTGGACATCGCCCGCCCCCACCGGAATCACCAGGCGCCCGCCCGGGGCCAGTTGATCGAGCAGGGCCTGGGGCACCTCGGCCGCGGCGGCCGTGACTATGATGCCGTTATACGGCGCCAGGGCCGGCCAGCCTTCCCAGCCATCGCCCCAGCGAAACACCACGTTGCGTAGGTTGAGCTCCTGCAAACGCTCCTTGGCCCGCTCCTGCAGCACCTGGATGCGTTCGACCGAAAACACCCGCTCCACCAACTGGGCCAGCACCGCGGTCTGGTACCCCGAACCGGTACCGATCTCCAACACCTTGTCCAGCGGACCGGCCGCCAGCAGCAGCTCGCTCATGCGCGCCACCATATAGGGCTGAGAGATGGTCTGGTTATGCCCGATCGGCAGCGCGGTGTCCTCGTAGGCGCGATGGGCCAGGGCCTCGTCGACGAACAGATGCCGCGGCGTGCGCCGAATCACTTCGAGCACCCGGGCGTTGGACAGCCCTTCATCATAGAGGCGCTGGATCAGGCGCTCGCGGGTGCGCTGTGAGGTCATGCCGATGCCCCGGCGCTGCAGCTCGTCTTGCTCACGACTCATCAGAGCAAGCCCTCCAGCCAGCTGTCGAGGCCCTTGAAGGCCTCGTGAAAGGTCCGGTCCAGCTGCAGCGGGGTGATCGAGACATAGCCCTGCATCACGGCATGGAAGTCCGTGCCCGGTCCACCGTCCTCGGCATCGCCGGCCACCGCGATCCAGTAACCTTCCTTGCCACGAGGGTTGACCACCTTGACCGGAGCCGCCGCCCGGGAGCGGTGCCCCAGCCGGGTCAGCTGGATGCCACGGATATGCTCCAGCGGCAGGTTGGGGATGTTCACG
>DATDTH010000420.1:0-4219 GCA_035290985.1 Pseudomonas sp.
TGGCTTCGCCGCGATCCAGGCGCAGATGGACGCGCAGGTCCGGGTTGAGCTTGTCGATCGAGGGCCGTTCGCCCGCCGCGGTGCGCAGCTTGTCGACTATGGCGTCCTTGACCTTCAAGGCGCCGAAATGGGTGTTGTCGATGCCCGAGCCATTACCGCTGAACTCCACCGCCAGGCTGCCGGTCGGCTCCAGGTGCTCCTGCCACTCGACCTCCAGCACGCCTTGGTAGAGCTCCTCGGCGTTGGTCATGGGGAAGCGCTTGAGCACCAGCAGCACGCGGTTGGCCAGGCGCGACCAGAGGCACAGCCGATAGGCCGTTTCCAGCTCGGCGAAGCCGCGGATCGCCGAGGTATGCTCGCGCGTCTCCTCCAGCCCCAGGGCCGTCGCCTCTTCGGCGAGCAGCCCTTCCAGGCCCTTGGGACAGGTGAGAAAGAGTTCGTAACGATCCGACATGTGAATATCCAGTGCTTTGAGCCAATGTGCGCCATACCACCTGAGCAGCACAGCCAAAGTAAGTGACAAAAGGTCGCAAGGCGACCCTTCATCGAAATTAATCACGCGTGCAGTCGCGAGTAATTCGCGATGACACGGCGAGCGATCTGAATGCCAGCCCCCCAGCCCATCGGGCCCGCACCCTGATAACCGGTGTTCGACCCTGCGGGCTTATGGCCACACTCAAAAAAACATTACGTCCTTATGACAAAAAGATCATTCACAGGGCGTCGGGCATTCGTTAGAACTCAACTCAGGTCTTGACCGCAATGGTGAAGACAGCAAGCCCGTCACGCCGGCAACGGGCAGCACTGGTAGGACTAGAAGCTTTTCTACCAGGCCTCGCTACGAGGCCAATAGGACATAACAGTCAACAAGTGAGGGCAACACCCTATGAGAAGACTTAAGCGTGATCCTTTAGAACGGGCGTTTTTGCGCGGGTATCAATATGGCATCCATGGAAAATCTCGAGACCTCTGTCCTTTCACCCTCCCGACCGTGCGCCAGGCCTGGATCAATGGTTGGCGCGAAGGCCGCGGCGATAACTGGGACGGCATGACCGGCACCGCCGGCATCCATCGACTAAACGAACTCCACGCCGTCGGCTGATCAGGATCACCTCCGACTCGATTTGATGCACGCCCCATCCGGGCGGCGGGCGCAAGCCCAGGGGCTCCCAAGGGAGCCCTTTTTAGTGCCCGTGCAAAAGTGCCCGCGGTTATCCCCGTGACAAGGCCGCTATGGCCTCCACCGCCTCGCGAATCAGCTGCGGCCCCTTGTAGATGAACCCCGAATAGAGCTGCACCAGACTGGCGCCCGCGGCGATCTTGTCCGCCGCGTGCCGACCTTCGGTAATCCCGCCCACCGCGATGATCGGCAAGCGCCCCCCCAGTTCGGCCGCCAGCACCTCGACTATATGAGTGCTCTTGTCGCGCACCGGCGCACCGGACAAGCCACCCGCCTCGTTGGCGAACGGCAGGCCTTCGACGCCTTCGCGGCCGAGGGTGGTGTTGGTCGCGATCACACCATCCATGCCGGCCTGGAGCAGGGCCTGTGCCACTTCGACGGTTTCCTCGTCGCTCATGTCCGGCGCGATCTTGATCGCCAGCGGCACCCGCCTGCCATGCACCTGGGCCAGGTCTTCCTGCCTCTGGCGCAGGGCCTCGAGCAACTGCTTGAGCGAGTCGCCGAACTGCAGGCTGCGCAGCCCCGGGGTGTTCGGCGAGCTGACGTTGACCGTGACATAACTGGCATGGGCATAGACCCGGTCCAGGCACAGCAGGTAGTCATCCACCGCACGCTCGACCGGGGTATCGAAGTTCTTGCCGATATTGATCCCCAGCACGCCCTTGAAGCGGGCGGCCTCGACCCGGCGCACCAGGTGCTCGACGCCCTGGTTATTGAAGCCCATGCGATTGATGATCGCCTCGGCTTGCGGCAGGCGGAACAGGCGCGGCTTGGGATTGCCCGGCTGCGGCCGTGGCGTGACGGTGCCGATCTCGACGAAACCGAAGCCCAGCTGGGCGAAACCGTCGATGGCATCGCCATTCTTGTCCAGCCCCGCGGCCAGACCGACCGGATGGGGAAAATCCAGCCCCATCACCCGCACCGGCAAGCTGGCCGGCGCCTTGCTCAGCAGGCCGTTGAGGCCCAGCCGGCCACCCGCCCCGATCAGGTCGATGGACAGCTCGTGGGACGTCTCGGGAGACAGTTTGAACAGCAGCTCGCGGGCCAGGTTGTACATGGGCAGGCTCAGCTCATATGGGCGGAATTCGACAGGGCGGCGATTATAGCCGGCCACGGCCCCTGCACGCGAGGCGAGCGCCATAGATTCACGGAAGCCGACGCAGGCTCAGCAACTCACCGGCCCCATTGAATTCCAGACTGAAGGAACCATATACCCCTTCATGGGTCAGAAACGGCCGCAAGTGGTGAGCTGGCAAACTGACATAACGGCCATCGCGACTCTTTACCCGGATACGATTGGCCTTGCCCTGATACACGGCGAGCAAACGCTCGGCAGATAAGGCAATATCCAGCATCAGACTCGGCATGGAAGCACCCTCATAAATGAATGACGCGATAATGCCATACCCGGCGCCTCCGACTCGCCCGAGCAAGGGCTGTGCAACGGACCTTCCTGTCTGCCACACTGGCGCAGGTGATCCAGGAGCTCTCATCTGGCCATGAGTCTGCCCGAACAATCTGCAACCCTGACATCCCGTCTCGCAGCCCTCGCCCAGCGCCTGGGCTTGACCGGGCGTGCGCCCCGCCAGGTACTGGAACGGGCCAGCAGCCTGCGCCTGCCCTTCGAAGCCTTGCCCGCCCAGCACGACAGCATCTGGTGGCAAGCCGGCGCCCCCTTGCACAGCCTGCTGGAATTGCCGCGCAGCGCGCTTTCCGGTCCGGTCCAGGAAGACAAGGCCCAGGCCCACGCGATGCTGATCCGGGTCGTCGAACGACAGCAGCAACCCCTGGACTCCTTCGACCTGCGACTGATCGACGGCCTGCGCGGCGACTGTGCCGATGAACCCCTGCACCCCAATTTCGAAGCCTATGCCGCAAGCGCACGCTGCCGGCCGATCCGCATCATCAGCTACAAGGATTTCGTCAAGACCATCGGCCTGGCCCTGCCGCGCTTTCTCGCCGGCGAGCCGATCAATCTGTGCCAGGCCCGCTGGAAAGGCAGCCGGGTGTTCTGGGAAGGCGAACAGCACGGCGAGGCCTTTGCCTGCGCCATCGCCTATGCCCGCCGCCGCGGACTGGAAGTCACGCTGCCGGCCCGGATGACCAGCTACCGCTTGAGCCCATCGGGACAGGACGCGATCAGGCAGGCCTATCACGTGCTGGCCATGCCAGTGCAGGCCTGGAGCGATCCGGCCTTTATGGGCCTGTTGCTCGACAGCGGCCTGCCCTATGCGCGCCTCACTTTGCTGCGCAGCCCCGGCGCCCCGGAGTTCCTCCTGCTGCCCAAGGAGCACCCCGAAGCCATGGCCCTGGGCGAGGGCCTGCGCCTGGCCGGCGCGCCGGATGTATTAACGCACCTGGCTCTGCTGCCCAGTTAACAAACTGTTAGGCCTCGACCCATCGCCCCGCGAAGCCCCCGGTGCTTGTCGCGAGCTGTAGGCTGGTGTAGAGCGAAGCGAAACCCAGCTAATGCCCTGCCCTCTCCCCCTCTCCCATAAATGGGCGAGGGGTGCGCGCACCCGCTCCATAGCCGGGCTATTTCGCACAAAATAAAAAGCCCCACACAAGGTGGGGCTCGGTCAGTCGCTAGAGGTCGATCAGACGCCGTGTTGGCCGCTTTGTGCCAGGTCCAGCAGCTCGCGATTGGCCACCGCGTACATCGCATAGTCGGTGCCCGTCGCCGCCCGCAACTCGGTCAGCATGGCGCGCCAGCGCTCGACCAGCGGCCGATGCTGCTCCAGCCACAAGACCACCCGGGCCTCGATATCCGCCGGCCCGTCGACCATCTGCAGCACCGACACCGTGATCGCCCGCTGCTGCCAGTCGAGGTCGTCGCGGAAGGCTTCCCGGGCCAGGGCCTGCCAGTTGTTTTCCACCGGCAGGCTGGTGATTTGCTGCAGGTACCAGGACAGGTCCAGCGCCCCGCCTACCGCGAAGTAGGCCGCGGCGACCTGGGCCGGATCCTGGCCGGTGACATCCGAGGCCTCGATGATCGGCAACAGCGTATACAGGTGGCTGGTGCCCGCCACCACGCGGGCC
>DATDTH010000421.1:0-7305 GCA_035290985.1 Pseudomonas sp.
GGCGCGCAGCTCCACCGGCTGGCCGGAAACCAGATGGCTGCCCTCCACCGGGTGGCTGAGGGAGATGGTCGGCGACTGGTCGGCCTTGACCGGCAGCAGTAGGCGTTCGGACTGATTGAGTTGCTGATGGCGATCGATCACCCGGCCACGCAGCTCCAGGGTGCGGCCCAACCACTCGCTCTTGATCGGCAGCTGGAAGGTGTGGCTCGTGCTGCGCACGCCCAGGGCATTGCCGTCGTAGTTCTTCACCTGGTGATGGTGGGACTGCACCTGCTCGTCGTTGACCAGCAGGAAGATGTCGGTGCCGCCGTCCAGGGTGTCGTCGCTCGCTTCGACCGTGACCGCGATCGTCTGGCCCACGGTCGCCAGGCTGCCCACCGCCGGCTGGGTGATACGGGCGATCGGCTTTTGGTTTTCCAGGACCCTGAGCAGACGCGCCGGCGCATCCACCACCCCGCCGTTGCGGGCATGCACCCGCGCCGACAGGCCGATGCTGGTCTCGCGCACGGCGATGTCGGGGATCTGCAACTCGACCACCCAAACCTCGACCAGCTCCTTCTTGTTCGGATCGCCTGGCAGGCTGCGCTGCTCGAAGCCGGGGAACTGGGTTTCGCCGGCCTTGCGCCCATCGAGGAAGAATTCGACCCGACTGATACCGCTCTGGTACTGCACGTCCGGCAACACGCCGAGGCTGACGCCTATCACCGCCCGCAGCGGGCTGTTCTCGATCACGCGCTGGGCGTCGACCGGGGTCTCGAAGACGAACGCGGGCACCTTGGGATCGCTCTTGGCCACGACCCGGACGCTGCGTTCCGGACTGCTCTGGCTCTTGCCGGTGCCGTCGAAGGCCACGGCACGCACGCGGAGGCTGCGACCTTGCAGCTCCTGCTCGATCGGCAGGCTGAGGGCATAGGGCGGCGCAAGCCGACGACCGACCAGGCTGTCATCCAGCCAGAACTCGACGCTCTTGATGCCCACGTCATCGCTGGCGCTGGCGACCAGCTCCAGCACGGAGCCCACGGCAATGCTGGCCTCCGGTTGCAGATCGACCACGGGCGCGGCGTCCTGGGCCACGATCGGCAAATCGACGCCGATCTCCGGATAACGCTGCAGGCGCGCATGGATGGTCAGCGGGCTCTGCTCCGGGATCTGCGCCCGGGCCAGCAATTCGCGCTGGGCATTGCGCTCCAGAACGCTGCCGTCCGGCAGTTGCAGTTCGACCAGCAGACTGTCCGCCAGCGGCGCCTCGCTGCCGTCATCGAACACCGCCAGCAGCGCCGGCAATTTTTCGAAGCTGTTGAGGCGCGGCAAGACCAGCGGCTGGCTGGCGGTCTGCCCCTCGAAGCGCAGGGCGGTCAGCCGGCGGCTGAAGTCGACCTTGACCGGCAAGCTGATTTCATCGAGCCCCGGGTAGTTCAGATAGACGAAAACCGCCTCGCCGGCGGTTTCTTGCAGGGGGTAGACCACGCCTTCGGCGCTGACCCAGACCTTGTCTGGGTTGGATGAGCGATAGGCGATGCCGCTGCCCAGCCCGGGCATGGGCGTCGGCCCGCGAAACTCGAAGTCGACTTCCGGAATCAGCCGCGCCGACTGCAGCACATCGCTGAATAGCAGCCGATTGGGCTGCACGCTGATGCCGTGCACGCCCTCGTCCACGTTGTCGCCGGTGAAGCGGATATCCGAATAACTGTTCTGGTTGCCCGAGGCATCCACCGCGCTGGCCTGCACCATGACCAGGGCGTTGCGAGCGATCTCTTCGGCCGACAGCGGCGTGCTGATCAGCTGGCGCAGGCTGAACAGGCGCTGGTCATCGCTGCGGGGGAAGACCCGCTTGGCGTCGGCCATGCTGAGAAAGGCGTTGCGCTCGGCCTGGCTGACCACACCGCCAGCGGCGCGCAAATCCGAGGCGCGCAGGCCGGTGAGGGACAGACTGAGGTAACTGAGGTCGCTGTCATCCTCGGCACTGAAGCTGACCACCAGGTACTGCTGGCCGTCTTCCTGCTCGAACGCCAACTGTTCCAGCTGCAGCTTCGGCGCCAGGCGCTCCTGCTGGAAGGTCTCGGTGTATTCCTGCTGGCTGCCATCGGCGAAATCCAGCTGGACCTTGGGCTGCAGAGCCGCGGCGCCCTCGAGACGGAAGGTAAAGGCGCAGGCCAGGGGATCGCCGCTGTCGCGCAGGGCATCGATGGGTAGGAAACGTTGTTCGGTGCCGACGGGGGCGACCTGGACCAGCTCGCGGCAATCGCTGACGGCCAGGATGTATTCGGCGGCACTGCCGCCGCTGCCCAGGGGTGCCGCGGTACGCAGGTCTAACTGGGGAGCGGCAAAGGATGCGGACGCCAGCAGCGCGCTGAGCGCTGCCATCCAACGGCGTACCTGGGGGAGACATCCTTGCATAGAAGCCGCAAATCCATTTATTTAGCAAGCGAAAGGGAACTAATCCCGATATAGCTAAAATGCTATCACGCATGCAGTTATTTAAAGCAACGCTGACTTATCAAAAACGCATTAAAACCCCGAAATCGTGAAGTCCATCATAAAAATCGGCACCCAGCCTTTCCCGACGCCCCCCCATCTTTGCCTCCCCCCGCTTAACCGATAGTATTAACGCGCCATTAGCCACGGATGCAGGCCATGGCCTCTAAAATGAAGCCCCTCGCACGCCCCCATGCCACCCCACGCCTCGTCCTGGCGCTCGCGGTCGGTTTGGCCTGCGGCATGCTCGGGCATTTCGCCTGGCAGGGACTCGGGCTGTACCGCCTGCACCTGACGGAAGCCGCGGACAAGTCGCCCAGCACGCCGACCAGCGTCAACGTCGCCCCCAAAGTCGAACTCAGCGCCAGCCTGCTGCAGCTATTCGGCGCCAAGCAACGGAACCTGGAACAGGCCGAATCGAATGCTGTCGTGCCCGAGAGCACCCTGAACCTGCAGGTCTCGGCGATTTTCTTAGTCGCCCCCATCGAGCAGAGCAGCGTGATCATCGAAGACGGCGACCAGACCAAGATTCTCAGGCGCGGCGAGCAAGTGCGGCCCGGCATCCTGGTGGAGCGTATCCAGAGCGATCGCGTCACCCTCAAGCGCAATGGCAAGCTCGAACAGATCAGCCTGCGCGGCTTTGCCGAAGGCAGTTCGGCGCCCCCGCGGGAAATGGTCCAGCAGGCACCGCCGCCAGAGCCGATGCCCATGGATACGCCAACCGCCGCGCCCGCGGGCCTGGCAACCCCCTACCAACAGTTTATCCAGCGCAAACTCGCGCAATCTCAGTAGTTCGGTGACTTTCGTGTTCAATCCTGTGCCTTACCGCTTCGCGCTGCTGCTCGCCCTGTTAATGCCCCTGCCCGGCCTGGCCGAATCCGAAAGCCCTGGCGAGGCCCAAGTCGAACCGGTCGCGGCGGCCGACAACGGCAACGTCAAGATCAATATGCAGGACACCAATATCCGCTCCTTTATCGAGTGGATCGCCAAGGCCACCGGCAAGAACTTCATCATCGACCCCCGGGTGACCGGCAAGGTGACGGTGATCTCCAACGAAGCCATGCCCCCCGAGGAGGCCTACCGGGTCTTTCTCTCGGTGCTCCAGGTGCACGGCTTCTCCGCCATCGAGTCCGACAGCGCGATCAAGGTCATACCCGACGCCAATGCCAAGCAAAGCGGCGTCCCCCTGGTCGGTGACAGCCAGCTCAACGACGACCAACTGGTGGTGCGGGTGATCCGCACCCAGCACATCCCGGCCACCCAGCTGGTCACCATCCTGCGGCCGATGGTGCCCCAGGTCGGTCATCTGGCGGCCTACCCGGACAGCAATGCGCTGATCATTTCCGACCGCGCCTCCAACATCAATCAATTGCTCAAGCTGGTGACCGAGATCGACCGGGCCGGCCAGTTCGAGATCGACGTGATCCCGCTCAAGTTCGCCAATGCCAAGGAATTGTCCGCCATGCTCGGCACCCTGGTGCCCCAAGGCGCCGGCCAGGAAGGCGCAAGCAAGCTCAACGTGTCGGTGGACGAGCGCACCAACAGCGTGCTGATCTCTGGAGACCCGAGCAAACGCCAGCAATTGCGTGACGTGATCGCCCACCTGGATCGCCCCGGCAACCTGATACGCGACACCCAGGTGATCTACCTGCACTACCTCAAGGCCTCGGAAGTCGGGCAAATCCTGCAGAACGTCGCCAGCGGCATCCAGAAGCAGGACAAGGATGTGGGCGTCAGCGGCGCCGAAGTCTCGATCCAGGCCAACGACACCACCAACGCCCTGATCGTCAGCGCGCCACCGGCGATCATGCGCACCATCGAAGGCGTGGTCGAGCGCCTGGACATCCGTCGCGCCCAGGTGCTGGTGGAGGCGGTGATAGTCGAGGTCTCGGGCAAGCGGGTCGACGAACTGGGCGTGCAGTGGAAGACCTCGAACTCGGCGATCGACGGCGAGGGCCTGTTCGGCGGCTTCCGCAGCTCGGTCAAGGGCAGCGCCTTCGACAGCTTCCCGGGCGACCCGGTCAAGCTCGACGGCGGCCTGAGCCTGGGCTTCTACCATAACGGCTCGCTGCGCTCCCTGGTGCGCGCCCTGTCCACCGACGACTCGACCAATATCCTCTCGACCCCCAATCTGGTGACCCTGGATAACGCCGAGGGCAAGATAGTGGTCGGCCAGAACGTGCCCTTCGTCACCGGCAATGCCACCAGCAGCGGCACCCCGGTGACCAACCCCTTCCAGACCATCGAACGCCAGGACGTCGGCATCACCCTGAAGATCACCCCGCAGATCAACGAGGGCGATTCGGTGACCCTGAAGGTCTACCAGGAAATTTCCAGCGTCTCCAACGACACCTCGGCGGCCGACATCATCACCAACAAGCGCTCCATCGAGACCAGCGTGCTGATCAAGGACGGCGCCACCCTGGTGCTCGGCGGACTGATCTCCGATGAACTGCACGACTCCGGGGACAAGGTACCCTTCCTCGGCAAACTGCCGGTCCTCGGCTGGCTGTTTCGCAGCGACAAGAAGGAGGTCGACAAGAAGAACCTGATGGTCTTTATCAAACCGACCATCATCAACGACTTCGACCACGCCGACGAACTCAGCAAGGGCAAGTACGACTTTATCCGCGAGCGCCAGTTGCGCTACGCCGACCCCCATGTAAAAGACGGCACCCCGACCCTGCCGCCGAGCATGGACAAGCCGGAACTGGAACTGATCGATTCCCCCGACCAGCCACAGGCCTCGGCGGTACCGACCCAGCCTTGAACCTGGGGCGGGCAACCTGGTACGGCGAGCCTCACCTAAGTGCTGGGGCCCGCCCGGCGCACATGAGTTCCAGGACCGCGCGCTTTGCGTAGGATGGGTGGGGCCGCCGAGGTTAAGCGCAGCGATACCCATGCTGAAAACCGTTCTAACAAGCCCCGAAGCACTCGCTGCGCGGCGTAACCCGCCGAGGCGGAGCCCGGGGTGGATGCGGGACAGGCCGGTTTCGTAGCCTGGATAAGCCCCAGCGCAATCCGGGACAGCGGGTTTCGCAGAAGCGCCGCGGTGCGCCGAACGCAGCGACGCCCGGCCCACCCTACTGACTTGACCTGTTCAGGCTCGACGGGGCAAACCTTGCCAGGGGCTATTCGTAATAACCGCTCAATTCAATTTCAAGCGCACTCACGCCACAGAGGGCAAAGAGCGTGCGCAACTCTTCAGCGAACTCGTCCCCATCGGAAGCGGTCTGGAAGCCGACTTCGAACTGGTTGCCGGTTTTCTTCCAATATTGACCTTCGAAGTATTCGACAGGCCATTCATCCAGTATGGCTTCCAGCTTTTGATCGACCGCCTCGCCAAATACCAGCATGCGCTCCTGAAAAAGCGCACCGGCCTCGCCCTTGCACAGGCCGGTGAGGATCTTCTGCCAGAGCGGCCGGTCTTTATCCGGGGCGACAAAGCTGACTTTGATTTCGATATCCATCAGGCATGCTCCGCCTTGATCGACTCCCACAACTGCTTGAGTTCACCGGGATAATGCTCGAGATTATCCATTCGCTCCCTAAAATCGGCCGAGTAACGACGCTGCGCCTCGCCTTCAACGGCAATGCCTTTAGGGTAGCTAAAACACTTCCTCATAAGTTTTCGCAATCTGCTTTGACATGAAGCCAAGATCACTCTACCCGGAAGCCATTCTTTTATGGGCGCGTCTTCGAGCTGGAATATTTTTTCATCGACAAAAAGAATCAGGGAGAAAAAATAGTCCATCAAGCTCGCCATATAGGCATAAGGCTCATCGTCACCGTCAAGCCAACGAGACACGTTGATCAGGTAAGAATAGGCGAGATTAACATGTAGGTTCATAGGCCGGCATTGCGTTTCATTGCCAAGCAAGAAAGGGAATAGCCGATTCGGGTCGTAGTGCGCCCCAAATACATAGTGAAATATAGAAATCCGCTCCTCACAGCTTAGCCCTGGGACATCGTATAACCGCCCCGCGAACAAATTCTGAATAGAGTCATATTCGTCGTTACTAAGATTGGCCTCGACCTGCGCCTGCAGGCACCAGGCAAGGCCTTCCACGGTAAACACTGGAAAACTGCCAAGCATCCCGGTGGCTTTTATCCAGCTGTTCTTGGTAGCTATTCCGGTAAAAAAGAAGTCCTTGATAGGCTTGACCTCTTTGCGGGTCAAGCCATCACTTACATCGCGCTCCTTCTCGAGCCATAAGCGGGTGCGCTGCTCAAGCCACTGGGGGTCTTGGGTAATATCGAGTATCATTCGCTGCGCCTCGTTAATAGTTAATCAATGTCGACTGCTTCTTCAACCGCATCTTTCGCCTCCTCAAAGCCGTAGCTAGCCAGGCGGATCATGGGTTGGATGCGGTGGCAGGTCAGTTTTCGTAGCCCAATGGTTAGCCCCAGCGCAATCCGGGACAGCGGGTTTCGCAGAAGCACCGCGGTGCGCTGAGCGCACCCTACGGAACCCCGTTGCCCCCTTCACCGAAGGGGTGTCCAAGGTGAAGGCTGTAGCTGGACTGCGCGCTGAGACCACCCGTTGGTGGGCTGCTTTTTCGCTGCGCTGAGCCTTTGCTGCTGTTCTGCATAATCGGACACCTTGCCCTTTGCCTGCGTAAGGGACTATTCGTAATAACCGCTCAATTCAACTTCAAAGGCACTCACGCCACAAAGGCCAAAGAGCGTGCGCAACTCTTCAGCGAACTCGTCCCCATCGGAAGCGGTCTGGAAGCCGACTTCGAACTGATTGCCGGTTTTCTTCCAGTACTGGCCTTCGAAGTATTCGACAGGCCACTCGTCCAGTATGGCTTCCAGCTTTTGATCGAC
>DATDTH010000422.1:0-4539 GCA_035290985.1 Pseudomonas sp.
GTGCGCAGGTCGACCCGGACCATCTGTTGCACCCCCGGGATCACCAGCACCAGCCCCGGGCCCTTGACCCGCCAGAAGCGCCCGAGCTGGAACACCACGCCGCGTTCGTACTCGCGCAGGATGCGAAAGGCCGAGGCCAGCAGCGTCAGCAGCAACGCCAGCAGAAGAACCAGACTCGTTTCATAGCCCATCATGATGACCTCCTTGTACTCTGTTAGCCGCCGCGGCCACGTCCAGCCACGGGCCCTTGCGCGCCAGTACCCGCACCAACTGGCCGGGTTCGAGAGGCGTCTGGCTGACCACCTGCCAGCGTTCCCCTTGCAGCTGCACCCAGCCCGTCAGGGGGTTGCCCGGTTGCACCGCCGCGATCGGCACCAGGCTGCCGAGCAGTTCGCTGTCGCCGCCGACCAGTGCCTGTCGACGAGCCTTGAGCGCCATGCTCAGGACGGCGAAGATCAGCAGCGCGCTGCCCAGGGCCAGGCTCAGGATCAGCGACAGTGGAATGCCGAAGCCCGGCACCTCGGTGTCGATCAAGATCACCGCGCCAACGATAAAGGCGGCTATGCCGCCTATCCCCAGCACGCCGAAGCTGGGCAGGAAGGCCTCCGCCGCCATGCAGGCCACACCGAGCAGCAGCAGCGCCATGCCGGCATAGTTCACCGGCAGCAACTGCAGGGCATAGAGCCCGAGTATCAGGCAGATGCCGCCGACCACGCCGCCCACGCCGGTGCCGGGGTTGGCGAATTCGAAGATGAGGCCGTAGAAGCCGATCATCAACAGGATCAGGGCCACGCTGGGGTCGGTGATGACCGCCAGCAAGCGCGTGCGCCAGTCCGGTTCATGGCGGATCAGCGGGGCATCGCGGGTGGCCAGGCGGCGGGCCTGGCCGGCGATCTCGAAGGTCTGGCCGTCCAGTTGCCGCAGCAACTGGTCCAGGTCGCGGGCGACATGCTCGATGACTCCCAGGCGCAGCGCGTCCTCGGCCGTCAGGCTGACGGCTTCGCGCACCGCCCGCTCGGCCCACTCGGCATTGCGCTGGCGTAACTGCGCCAGGCCGCGGATATAGGCGGCGGCGTCGTTGATCTGCTTCTTGCTTATGGCGTCTTCGGGGTTTTCCGGACTGCCTGGTTTGTTCGACCTGGGTTCGTTCGGTCCGGCGGGTTCGGGGGCGGGGGGGCCGGGCAGCCCCCCCAGTTGCACGGGGGTGGCCGCGCCCAGGTTGGTGCCCGGCGCCATCGCGGCCACATGGCTGGCATACAGCAGGTAGGTGCCGGCGCTGGCGGCCCGCGCCCCGCTGGGCGCGACGTAACAGGCCACGGGAATCGGGCTGGCGAGTATCGCCTTGATGATGGCGCGCATGGCGCTGTCCAGGCCGCCGGGGGTGTCGAGGCTCAGCACCACCAACTGCGCGCCCTCGTCCGCGGCCTTGTCCAGGCCGCGGACCACGTAGTCGGCCGCCGCCGGGCCAATCGCGCCCTCCAGGGTCAACAGGGTGATAGGTTCACGGGCGAGCGCCTCGCCACCCGGAATGAGCAGCAGGGCCAGGGTCAGGAGCAGCCGGTGGATAAAGGGGCGGCGCATAGTCTCTCCACAGGAGCAGACCGCCGCGACCACACCGACATCCCTGCGGCGAATGAATAAGCACTGGATAGGTGACCGGGCCGCGCATGGGTTGTTCCCGGGCGTATCGCCCGGGCGGGCGCGCCACGCGCCGCCGGGGCGGTATTTAGCAGGCCGTTGAAAAATGTAGCCGAGGCAGCCGAGACAAGGCTAGGCGAGGAAGCGGACTGGGCTCGCATACGAGTTTACATGCAGTAAATGAGCATTCTGAGGGCGTTTTTAACGCCGTATCGGCAACGCAGGTAGTTTTTCAACAGCCTGTTAGCGCTTGCAGGCCGCCAGAGGGGTGTCCTGCACCACGCTGCTGTAATGCAGGGCGTAGTCGCCGTTAAGCGCCTGGGTGCCACTTTTTCCTGCATGTTCGCCGATGATCCAGGTGTTGGTTTTGGGCATGCCGCCGTTGGCGTAGGCCTCTATATCGCTGCTGGCGTTGCCGTAGGCGCGGATGATATTCAGGCCCACGGTGTCGCGCAGGTAGCGCACGTAGTTGCTTTTGTGCGCCACGCTGTCCGGCGGTATGGGGCCATCGCCGTAGGGGTTGCTGCGGTAGTGCCAGGCCGGCAGGTTCTGTTTGCCGAACCATTCGCGACCGTCGGCCGTCACCCAGTAGGGGCGGGCCGTCAGGTAGATGATCTGGTAGCCCTTGTCCTGATAGGCGCGCACGGTTTGCGGCGCATAGTAGTAGGGCGTGGCCGTCTTCACCCCGATGTAGTCGGCATAGGCTTCGAAGTCGTTGATCGTCAGGGTGCCGTCGACATCGAAGAGTACCGCTTCGCGGCCGCGTTCGACCACGGTCAACCAGCCGTCCACGGCCGAGCGATCGCCTTCCACCACCATGCGAACCCGGTAATCGCCGGCCGGGCGCGGTGGCAAGGTCAGGGCGATCTTGCCGTCGCTGTCGGTGATCCTGCTGCCCAGGTATTCCCAGTTCTGCATGCCGGTGCCAAACAGGTAGACATGCACCCGTTCGTCTTCCAGATCCTTGTGCAGCAGGGCGTCGTAATCGAACTTGCCGACCAGGTAGACGTACTGGCCTTCCGCGACCAGGGCGTCATGCACCATATGCCAGGGTTTGTAGAAGCTGCTCAGCAGGTTGCTGCCGAAGTGCTTGAAGGCCTTCTTGGCCGGTAGGGGCGCGGTGGGCGCCTGTTGCGGCGTGAGGTAGTCGGGACACTGGCTGGCCTGTGCGGCGGCACTGAGACCCAGGGTCAAGGCGAGCAGGATGGTGCGAGGTGACATGACTCGGCTCCTTCTTATGGTTGTTTTAAGCGCCACGGCTTCTGGCGAGGCCGGCCAGTATCCTGGGCCCCGATGACCGTGCCGTGACCGATCGAAGGTTGAGGTGTGGGATAAACGCCAACGTGCTCACGTTTTTCGGGCAGACCGAAAAAAGGAGCGCCCGCGGTGCGGACGCTCCTGTGTGCTCGGGTTTGGGGCGAGCCTGGTTTCAGCCGCCGCAACAACCGCAGACCGACATCTGGCCCGGCACAGTGGTGGTCCAGTTGCCGTTCCAGCCGCCCTTGGTCTTGCAGGTTTGCACGCACTTCTGCTGGGCGTCGGTGTTGTTCCAGATCGGCCCGGCCTGCACGTCGGTGGCCTGGCACTGGCCCTGCATCACATCGTCGAAGATATGGCTGAGGCCGGCGGCCGGGGCGGTGTTGCTCTCGGTCACCTCGTAGTTGTGGCAGCCGAAGCAGTTGGAAACGAACGAGGACTGCAGGTTGACGTTCTGGAAGGTGGTTTCCATCACCGAGTTGGCCAGGCGCATCGAACCGCGCTGATTGCTGATATTGGACGACGGCTGGTTGATGTCATTTTCCCAGATGGCGCCCACGTTCATGTAGTTCTGCCAGACCGACATGGGGTCATCGCTGGGCAGCGCGGCCAGGAAGCCCTGGATCTGGTCGTTGAGGCTGTCGATGATGGCGATATTGTCCGCGCCCTCATGATCGGTCGGATTGCTGCCGTCATGGTTGACCCGGCAGATTTCCGACGGGGTGCCGGTCAGTCCGCTGCTGGGGGCGGCCTGGTTGAAGTTGCAGGCCGGGGCCTGGGTCGGCAGCTGGCTGGCGCAGCTGGCGCTGGTGAACGACCAGCCGCCCGCGGGCGGGGTTTGCGGTGCCGCGCAATCGGGCGCATTGCTGCGGTGCTCGAAGGTCGCCCAGATGAATTCCGGGTGCAGCGGCGTGGCGATCACCACATGGAAACCTATCATGCCCAGCAGCTCGGTGCCGGGCACGCCATCGATATTGGCTTCCATCCAGAAATAGCTGGGCTTCTGCGCCTCGGTGATGACGCGCCAGGCCGATTTCAGCTCGGTGGTGCCGCCGGGGAAATTCGGCGAGGACTGGATCGCGCCGACATTGCACAGGTTGCGGCTGAAACGGATGTCGTAGAACACCACGTTGCCGCTCTGATCGAAGATGGTGTCACCGCCGCCGGCCTGACCGGTGCGTTCCGGCAGCACGAAGGGGCTGTTGGCATCCAGGGGTTTTTCGGTACGCACGAACATCACCTGGTTCGGCGCATTGGCCGCGCAGGAGTCGGTGCCGCTGGCCTGCAGGAGCGGGTAATCCTCGGCGACCTGGAAGTTGCGCAGGCCGGCATCGGCCGAGGGGCTGACCAGTTCGAGGAACCACTGCCAGGAAAACTGGTAGAAGCTGCAGAAATCGGCGTCGGCGCCCAAAGGCACTTCGCCAGGTGGATTGGGGCTCGTCACCCAGCTCTGCTGGGCGTTGCAGGTCACGGGTGTGGCCGCCACGGCTTGGCGGGCGACCAGCCAGGGGGCCGCGAGTAGCAGCAGAAGGAGTATCAGTCGGGTAGGGGCGTACAGGTTCGTCATTGCAATTTCTCCACTGCGCCTGACGCCTTTGTTTTGGTCCGAGGCGTTTGGCGATTGTCGGCATCGTCCTGAATTCA